>JBOFIZ010000401.1:0-4779 GCA_051650425.1 Bacteroidales bacterium | reverse complement strand
TAGTTAACTTCTTTCTCTCTCTTCTTATTTATAATCAAAATGGAACTTCATTGTTGTTCATTCCCGAATTGAAATCATTATTCGGCGGAGGAATAGATGACGCTGGCGGGAAGGATGATGCAGGAGGATATTCGTCTGCAGCATTCATTTTAGAGACGTACGTACCGGTTCCACCGCCAGCTCCACCGATAGGTGATGTAGGCAGAGGTATTTTTTCATCATTCACATTCATAAATTTAGTGTATTCACCACGGAATCGTAAGCGAACATCACCTGTAGCACCATTACGGTGTTTGGCAATAATGATTTCGGCCATACCGCGCAAGTCGTTACCTTGCTCATCTTCATATATCTTATAATATTCCGGACGGTGGATAAAGCATACCATATCGGCATCCTGCTCAATCGCACCCGATTCACGTAAGTCGGATAGCTGCGGACGCTTGCTGTCAGCTGCTGAAGCTCCTGTACGGGATTCAACGCTACGATTCAGCTGAGATAGTGCAATAACCGGAATGTTCAGCTCTTTGGCAAGCCCTTTCAGAGATCGTGAAATCGTAGAGACCTCCTGCTCACGGCTACCGATATTCATACCACTGGCATTCATCAGCTGAAGGTAGTCAATAATAAGGACTTTAACGCCATGTTCACGCACCAGTCGGCGCGCTTTGGTTCTTAATTCGAATACAGATAAACTGGGTGTATCATCGACATATACCGGCGCATTCTCAAGACGTTGAATTTTGTACATCAGCTGTTCCCATTCAATCTGTGAAAGAGATCCGTTCTTGATTTTGCTACTTTCCAGCTCACACACATTGGAGATAAGACGGTTAACGAGCTGAACGTTCGACATCTCCAGCGAGAATACGGCACAAGGATTACCAAAATCGACAGCAATATTCTTTGCCATCGAAAGAACGAAGGCTGTTTTACCCATCGCAGGACGGGCAGCGATAATGATAAGGTCTGAGTTCTGCCATCCGGATGTGATTTTGTCCAGATCGTCGAAACCTGTAGGCAAACCACTTAAACCATCTTTACGATTGGCTGCAATCTCCATATTTTGAACAGCCTCTTTAATAACGGGGCTGATTTGAGTAACATCCTTCTTCAGGTTTCGCTGAGAGATTTCGAATAGTTTACCCTCAGCTTCCTGCATAAGGTCATCCACATCATTTGTTTCGTCAAAAGCTTTTCCCTGAACGAAAGATGTAAAGGTGATAAGCTCTCGTGCCAGATATTTTTGAGCAATAATACGGGCATGAAACTCAAGGTGACCAATAGAGGCTACTTTCGAAGTAAGTTGCGTTACATAAAAAGGTCCGCCGACTTCGTCAAGTTTACCATTGCGACGCAATTGTTCAGTGACTGTAAGGAAGTCGACAGGCTTTTGATGCAGAGCAAGCTCAACAATTGCCTCAAATATATATTGATGTTCGGTTTTATAGAAACTTTCGGGTTTTAAGATGTCACTCACAATAGAGTAAGCATCTTTTTCTAACATTAATGCACCTAATACAACCTCTTCGAGATCAGTTGCCTGGGGTTGCAATAAGCCATACTCAGGAGCAGCCGTAGCTTTACTTCGAGTGTTGTTATATTTGCGTGTTGTACGTTGTTCCATATAGGTAGTAGTAATGTTATTTCATTCAAGTAAAAAAGCTTTATCGGATATATTTATCTCGTGAGATGAAGTTATATCAATAAAATGGGGAGCAAATGTAAAGAATTTTTTAATATTGTACCCTCTTTGGCAAAGCCTTTTGGTGTTTTGTCTGACATAATATTTCAAATAATAATCCATAGAAAGTGTAAATATGATTTGTTTCCCAAATGCAAAAATTAATATTGGTCTGAATATTGTCGGTAAACGTGCAGACGGTTACCATAATTTAGAGACGCTGTTTTATCCGATTGATGTATGTGATGCTCTGGAAATCATAGATGGACCGGAAGTCGGGGAGACAAAGTTGTTTAATTATGGTGTGGAGCTTGACAGTGCACCTGAAAGCAACTTAGTTATGAAAGCTTATCGCAAAGTTGGAGAGAAGTATAATTTGCCCGCTATCGAAATTCATTTACGCAAAAATATTCCTTTCGGAGCCGGATTAGGAGGGGGGTCAGCTGATGCCGCTTTTATGATTAAGCTTTTGAATGAGCGTTTTGAGTTAGGCATGAGTGTGGATGAGATGGAGCGAATGGCAGCAACAATAGGAGCAGATGTTCCATTTTTTATCGAAAATAAACCTGTTTATGCAACAGGCATCGGCGATCAGTTTGAATCGGTTGATTTTTCGTTGAAAGGATATTACCTTGTTTTGATTAAACCTGATGTGAGTGTTTCTACGCCCGAAGCTTATAGTATGGTGAAACCTCAGGAACCGGCTATCAATATTCGCGAAATAATTCGTAAGCCGATAGAGATGTGGAAAGATTTGCTGGTGAATGATTTTGAAGTAAGTGTGTTTGCCAGAAAACCGATTGTCGGAGAGATTAAACAACGGTTATATGATGCAGGTGCGCTTTATGCTTCGATGTCCGGATCCGGATCATCGGTGTTCGGTATTTTTAAATCGGAGATTTCTGTTGATGCCTTAAAGCAGGAGTTTGATGCATACGGAGTGTGTATTGCCTTGAATTAAGGTTAGTGATTATTTTGCTTTCGAATTGTTTGATTATCTTTGAACGAATAAAATGAATAGAAGTTAGATATGACAGATATAAATCAGTTATTGAAAAAATATTTCGGTTACGATTCTTTTCGTCCCGGTCAGGAAGCCATTATTCATCATATCCTCCAGGGAAAGGATGCGTTGGTGCTTATGCCGACTGGCGGAGGGAAGTCTGTCTGTTTTCAGATACCGGCTCTTGCTTTAAACGGAACGGCTGTTGTGATTTCTCCCTTATTGTCATTGATGAAAGATCAGGTCGATACTTTACGCGAGAATGGCATTGTGGCATACGCGCTGAACAGTATGCAGGGAGAGGATGAGAATAAGAAAATCAGACAACTTTGTATTGAAGGTAAAGTAAAATTACTATATATATCACCTGAGAAGTTATTGTCGGAAATGGATTGGCTGCTCAGACAAATGACCATTTCGATTTTCGCTATCGATGAGGCGCATTGTATTTCTCAATGGGGACATGATTTTCGTCAGGAATATACACGTCTTGCTCAGATAAAAGAGAAATATCCGAATACACCGATCGTTGCGCTGACTGCTACTGCGGACAAGTTGACCAGAGAGGATATTATCTCTCAGTTGGCTTTAAATGATCCGGGTGTTTTTATTTCCTCTTTTGACAGACCCAATCTGAGTTTGCGTGTCGTCAAAGGATTAAACAAAAAACAAAAACTGCAGGCAATTGTCGATTTTATTGATCGCCATCCGCGTCAATCAGGAATTATCTATTGCATGAGCCGGCAGAAGACTGAGGATATTGCCCGTGAACTGGAAGAATATGGAATCCATACGGGTGTTTATCATGCAGGCTTATCTCCTGAAGAGCGTGAGTATGCACAGAACCGTTTTCTGAATGATGAGATACAGGTCATGTGTGCCACGATTGCTTTTGGGATGGGTATTGATAAATCCAATGTCCGTTGGGTGATTCACTATAATATGCCGAAAAGTATGGAGTCATACTATCAGGAGATCGGACGTGCCGGACGTGATGGTATGAGTTCAGACACACTGCTGTTTTATTCATTGGGTGATCTGATCATGCTGAGTAAGTTTGCGAACGAGAGCGGACAGCGGGAGCTGAATCTCGAGAAGCTTACGCGTATGCAGCAATATGCAGAAGCAGATATTTGCCGGCGTAGGGTATTATTGAGTTATTTTGGTGAGGAGATGGCTCAGGATTGCGGCAATTGCGATGTCTGTAAAAATCCTCCTGAGCGATTTGATGCAACGATACTTGTTCAAAAAGCTCTGAGTGCGATTGCAAGAACCAATCAGGAAGTAGGTATGAATATGCTTATTGATATTCTGAGAGGTTCGCACAAAGCGGAAATAGCTGAGAGAGGATACGATAAGATAAAGACTTTTGGCGCAGGTGCTGTCACCTCATTTAAGGACTGGCAGGCCTATATGTTGCAGATGCTTCAGATCGGTTTTATAGAGATCGCTTACAATGACGGAAATACGTTAAAGATTACATCATTAGGCTGGAAAGTGCTGAAAGGTGAGACAGTCGCGGTTTTGGCAATGCTTAAACCTGAAGACTTTGAGAAGAAAAAACGTACTACGAAAGGCAAACGATTATCCTCGTCTACACGTGTACTTAGTGATGATGAGCAGTTATTTGAATCATTGCGTAAGTTACGTATGCAATTTGCATCGGCAGAGGATGTCCCTGCTTATGCTATCTTTACCGATAAGGCGTTGTCTGAAATGGTAGATACGAAACCTACATCGTTGATAAGTTTTTCTAATATATCCGGGGTGTCGGAAGTGAAACTTCGTAAGTATGGTGAGGAGTTTGTCGATCTGATCCGAAAAGAGATCGGAAAGAAAAGAGAGAAAGGGGATACTTATTTGCTGACGCTTGAATGTATTCGTAAGGGAATGAGTGCAGAGGAAATTGCAACTTTCAGAAATATGCAGCCGACAACGGTTTATTCGCATATCGCTCATTTGATTCAGATTGATTTATTCAATGACTGGCAATCCTTTGTGAAAAAATCAGAAGTGGATAAAGTAAAGTTTGAATTGGAGAAAAGAAACGGATCAACCGAGTTGAAACCCATTTACGAAGGTTTAAACGGAG
>JBOFIZ010000400.1:0-1489 GCA_051650425.1 Bacteroidales bacterium | reverse complement strand
CCGGCAGCCGGGGAAAATCAGGAAGGGTAATTAATATAGAAGGGCGCGAAAGCGCCCTTTCTTATTCAGGCTTTAGAAATCACTCGGCTTCAGCTGTAGTTTTTTCTTCTTGTTTTGCTTTTACTGGCTTCTCGTCACTTTTAGGTACAGGTATCTTTTTATTTAATTTGGTGTTTTCAGCAAAGCGCCCAGCTTCTTTGGCTAGTGCTGGAACCATATCAATAGCCTTTTTAAAAGCATCTGAGTCAATAAATTCATGCCATGGACTGTTATAATCCTTACCAGACAACAGGCGCAATGGCATTTCATCAAGACGATCTAAAGTTGAATTAAATAGCCGCTCACTGGTTTCTTGATTGAAGTCTTCCGATATTTTTCTAAAGCCAGTAAATGCTTTTGCAACAGTAGCCTTATAAGAATAATCCTCAGAAAGCTTAAAACGATGATTTATTTGTTGTGTTGAGATCCAAGCAAGCCAAAGAGGTCCACCAATAGAAAAAATGGAAATGATGGTATGTAGTATTGCTTGACCAGCCGTTAAATTGTCTTTTAATGCCGCCGAGAACTCGGTTACTCTTGCAGATCCAATGATTAGACCCACAGATAGAGCAATTAGTAGCCCAACTATCCAAACCCAAATAGAATTCCTAAGTTCAGTCGCTTTTTGGTCAAAGCCTGCAGCTAAGCCCTGTGTTGTTGTTATTTGAAGAGCATCATCGCATTGCTCAACAAGACTAGAAGCGCTTTGCGCATAAGCATTAGTCTTTTCTAACAGACTTTTTATATTATCATGCATTGATATTGATTCTGATTTTTTTGCGCCAATAAATGCTTTTATTTCGCTTATCTCATTTTTATATTTATTAATTTCGTCCCGAGTTTCATTTATGGTTGATGTAAGTTTATTTTTTGCATCATTCAGATCTTGGATTACTGCGGGTAATGATTCTGCCGTTTCATAGGCACTGTTTATAGTTGTTACTTTTTCGTTTATATCGGAACAATCCCCTTCTAAAGCATCAAGTCTAGAGTTTAGAGCTCTAAGTCTTATTTTTATATTTTTAGGTGCAAGCTTGTTGCTGTTAATACTACTCCATGAAAATAGTGATGTGTCTAATTCATTATTGATTAACTGTATTAGAATAAAGGTTGATGTCACTATAGGTGTGACTCTACTCGGGTCTAGAGCAAGGTAAGTATCAACAAGCTGAGTTTGCTGCTTTACTCTTTCAATTAATACATCAATCACATCGTCTAGAGATGATGGTATTGTATCTATCTCATAGCCATCTAATTTTTCAGTGATGTTGTATATGAAATTTAAAATATTATCAGGCGAGATTGCTATAGTGTTCCACCCTAAGCTATCTGTAAAAGATTGCTCTGGTAAACCTTTGTTTAATATGGTGTCATGTAATTTATTTATTGCGGCCTTTAACGAAGATATTTTTGGGTGCATCACAGATCCTTTTTAATATAAATATTAATG
>JBOFIZ010000399.1:0-22335 GCA_051650425.1 Bacteroidales bacterium | reverse complement strand
CCTTGTTCGGGTCTGACTTTTGCCGAAGGGTTATTGTCAAAGCGAGGGTCTCCGATTGCACCAAAAAGAACAGCGTCTGCATTCATGCAAATTTCGTGAGTTTCGGGAGGATAAGGGTTGCCTGTCTGATCAATAGCAGCAGCACCTACAGCAGCATAGGTGTAGGAAACTTCATGTCCGAAGCGCGAAGCAATCGTATTTACAACTTTCACAGCCTGATCGATAATTTCAGGACCAATGCCATCTCCTGGCAAAACAGCAATATTTAACTTCATGATAATTTAAAGGAATAAAAAAAGCGGAGTTGAATATATAATTATCAACTCCGCTTTAAAAGATTAGTGAAATACTATTCTCTGACGAAACGAACGTATTTTGCTTCTACAGGGACATATGTGTCATCGTCCCATAAAGTGCTCGTGATCATAAGATCAGCGCTGTATCTGTTGCAAGCGATCGGTACATTGTGTACACGACACTGGCGAAGAAGCATCTGAATGTCAGCCTCGTGAGGTTGTGCATTCAAGTCGTCAATCAGGAAAATAGCTAAGTTTATTTCTTTGCGAACTACCATAGCAGCAATTTCTGCATCACCACCCAGTGGACCTGAGTTCATACATGTGATGTCTGCCTGGTAACCCTTTTCTTCAAAAGCTTGTTGAATAAGACGTCCGGTTGTACCGGTACAAACTAATTTGTGATGAGCTAATGACTCTGCATTGTGTAAAGCCCATTCAACCATATCTACTTTTCTGTAGTCATGTGCAACTAACGCAATAGTTAATTGTTTTCTCATACCGTTATCTTTTAATTTCACAGATTAATTGATTACTTCGTTAAACCTAGTTAAAGATAGAATTCTCTTTTTTGTATAGTTCATGAAAGAGAACGCTCCGTTAAAATTATTCACTCTAAACAAATCCAGCGCATCAGATAATTCTAAAGGAGCGATTTGTCATTGAGCCAAAGATAATCAGTTTCTGAATATATAAATCCTTTTTTTAGGATTTATATAAGATGGAATTAAAAAAAGAATAACAGAATGGGAAATGTTATGCTTTTTTCTCCCATTCTTCAATTAAAAAGCGATTGCTCAAAGCAAAATCAATATCGTCATACCCCTTTATAAGACATTCTTTTTTATACGGATTAATTTCGAAAGAGCAACTCCAGCTATTATCGGATAGAGTTACGGTCTGAGAGGGCAGATCAATCTGTAACTGGGTGGCAGGATTGCTTTTTACTTTGTCAAACAGCATTGATAAATCATCCTCACTAACAATAATCGGTAAAATTGAATTATTAAGAGCATTGTTGCGGAAGATATCGGCAAAATAGCTAGAAATCACAACTCTAAATCCATATCCGGCAATAGCCCATGCGGCATGTTCTCGGCTGGATCCGCATCCGAAATTCTTGCCTGCTAAAAGAATAGCGCCTTTGTACGCAGGATTATTCAATATGAACTCCTTGTTTTCGGAGCCGTCTTGAGTATAGCGCCAATCAGCAAAGAGATTTTTGCCAAAACCAATTTTGTCGGTTGCTTTAAGAAACCGTGCAGGAATAATCTGATCCGTATCGATGTTTTCAATCTCTAACGGAACGCATGTTGAATGTATGGTGATGAATTTTTCTTTCATAATGATTTTCTGATTAAACACTACGTGGGTCTGTGATTACTCCATGTACAGCTGCTGCTGCAGCAACTAATGGTCCGCAAAGCAAAGTGCGGGCACCGGGTCCCTGTCTTCCTTCAAAGTTGCGGTTGGAGGTTGAAAGAGCATATTTGCCTGCCGGAACTTTATCGTCATTCATAGCCAGACAAGCTGAGCATCCGGGTTGGCGTAATTCGAAACCGGCTTCAGTTAAGATTTTGTCTATTCCTTCTTGTTGAATTTGCTTGAGAACTTTTTGTGATCCCGGAACAAGCCATACTGTCAGATGCTCCGCCTTTTTCTTTCCTTTGACATAGGATGCGAAAGCCCGGAAATCTTCGAGTCGACCATTTGTACAGCTTCCCAAGAAAACGTAATCGACTGGTTTACCCAGTAATCTCTGATCAGGCGTAAAGCCCATATAGTCCAGTGATTTTAAAAATGAAACTTTAGACGTTTCGTCAATTTGCTCAATGGCTGGTATGGATTGTGAAATTCCGATTCCCATACCCGGATTTGTTCCATAGGTAATCATAGGTTCGATATCAGAAGCCTCAAATATAAGCTCTTTATCGAAGACGGCATTATCGTCGCTTTTTAGTGTTTGCCAGTATGCAACGCTTTTATCCCAATCGCTGTTTTTAGGAGCAAATGGCTTATCTTTTAAATAAGCAATCGTAGTTTCGTCCGGAGCTATCAGTCCGCCTCTGGCACCCATTTCGATACTCATGTTGCATACGGTCATACGCTCTTCCATGTTAAGATTGCGTATTGCTTCACCGGCAAACTCAATGAAATAGCCTGTAGCTCCACCAGTGCCTACCTGCGAGATTATATATAAAACAAGATCTTTGGCTGTAACACCATCTTCTAGTTTTCCATCGACTGTAATTCTCATTTTTAAAGGTTTGGGCTGAAGAATGGTTTGAGAAGCCAATACCATTTCAACTTCACTTGTGCCGATACCAAAAGCTACAGCTCCGAAGGCTCCATGAGTAGAGGTGTGACTATCGCCACAAACTATAGTCATACCAGGTAGCGTATATCCATTTTCAGGTCCCATCACATGAATGATGCCATTTAGCTCATGTCCGAGAGGGTATAGTGTTAATCCAAAAGACTGAGCATTGGCAGTGAGGGTATCAACCTGCTGGCGTGATACGGGATCAGCAATGGGTTGGTCCTGATTGATTGTTGGTATATTATGATCTGGTGTGCAAATCGTTTTCTCAGGACGGAAAACCTTTAGACCACGCATACGTAGGCCTTCAAATGCTTGCGGACTTGTTACTTCGTGACAATAGTGTCGATCTATATAGAGTTGTGTCGGTCCGTTCTCAATCGAATGAATGACGTGTTTATCCCAGATTTTATCAAAAAGTGTGTTCATGAATAAGTTACTTTACAAATTTATTTACGGCATCTATGAAAGCTTCGGCAGAGGCAGCTATAATATCTGTATTTGCGCCGAATCCGTAGTAATTTTGATCTTTATATGATACTTGCATGTGTACTTTGCCTACATCGTCACTACCCCGTGTAATAGCCTGAATCAAGAATTCCTCGACAGCCATTTTGCGGTTAATGATCTTTTTTACTCCATTGATAGCCGCATCGACAGGTCCGTTTCCTGATGCAGCAGCTTCAAATTTTTCTCCGGCAATATCCAGACATATACTGGCTACAGGTTTAATACCCACGCCTGAAGAAACCTGGAGATAATCAAGCTTGATGCGTCCTCCTTCATTTCTTTCTTTACCAACAAGCATTAATACATCATCATCGTTGATGTCTTTTTTACGGTCGGCCAGTTTAAGAAACTCTTCATACGTTTTATCGAGATCAATCTTTTGTATATTAACTCCGAGACTCTCTAATCTGTGTTTTAATGCAGCTCTTCCGCTTCGGGCTGTCAGAACGATTGAGTTTTCGTCGATACCAACATCTTTCGGATCAATGATTTCATAGCTTTCTCGATTCTTCAAAACACCATCCTGATGGATACCTGATGAATGAGCAAACGCATTGCGACCGACAATTGCTTTGTTCGGTTGTACGGGCATATTCATCAGACTTGAGACCATGCGGCTCATTCCGTATATTTTTCGTGTATTGATATTTGTTGTAATAGGTATTTCCTTATGGCTTTTGAGTATCATCGCGATTTCTTCAAGGGATGTGTTTCCTGCACGCTCTCCAATACCATTGATAGTTACTTCTACCTGACGTGCTCCATTTAAGATACCAGCCATTGTATTGGCTGTAGCCATGCCTAAATCATTATGACAGTGTGTAGATAAAATGGCATTGTGAACACCATCAACATGTTCTATCAGGTATTTGATTTTAGCACCGTATTCATCAGGCAGACAATAGCCCGTAGTGTCAGGGATATTTACAACGGTAGCTCCTGCCTTAATAACGGCTTCAACGACACGTGCAAGGTACTCATTGTCTGTTCTTCCTGCGTCTTCAGCATAAAACTCAACATCTTCAACATATTTTTTGGCATACTTTACGGCAGCAACTGCACGTTCAATGATTTCTTCCCGTGTTGAATTGAATTTATATTTGATGTGTGAATCGGACGTACCGATACCCGTATGTATCCTTTTGTGTTTAGCAAAACGTAAAGCTTCGGCTGCTACTTGTATATCTTTTTCAACGGCACGTGTTAATGCGCATATAGTAGGCCAGGTTACAGCTTTGGATATTTCTACTACAGAGTTGTAGTCTCCCGGACTTGAAATAGGAAAACCTGCTTCAATAATATCCACGCCGAGCTCCTCTAATCCTTTTGCAACTTGAATTTTTTCTACGGTGTTTAACTGACATCCCGGTACTTGTTCTCCATCGCGTAACGTCGTATCAAAGAAATATAGCTTGTTTGACATAATTGCTTAAGAATTTAATTAGGATTATTGTGATATTATTTTAATTCTTTTGTTTGTTGCAAATTAAAAGCAAATATATTTATAATGCAAGTTATTGTAAGAAATAATTGATTATTTATTGATAATAGAAAGATAAGTATGCTTTAAAATTTAAGATTGTAATATCAGAGTGGCATTTGATGTAAGTATGCGAATTGAATTTTAATCCCTATAATTATTGTATAATAGATAAATTTATATATTTGCGTAATCCTCATTGAAAAATCAATAAGGAGTTATTTTTGTGCTAATTAAGATTTTAAAATAGAGAAAAAACCATGTTATCTGAACAAACAATAGACAAAATAAAAGGAGTCATCTATGGCCAGGCTATTGGTGACGCATTGGGGCTAGGAACGGAATCTATGACTTCTAAGGAAGTGAGAAATCATTATCCGAGTGGACTTAAATATTATACTGAGATTATAGACGATTCATATCGCAGACGCTGGAAGAAAGGCGAATGGACAGATGATACGGATCAGGTTATTTGTATCCTTAACTCTATATTAAAGAGTGGTGATTTGAATGAAATGAAGGTGGCTCATGAGTTTTATGACTGGATGAAGCGAGGACCTAAGGATATCGGCTATTTTACGGCTAAAGTACTGGAGGATCCTGAGTTTTTGTCGAATCCTCATGCCGCAGCTAAAAGACGTTGGCTCAAAGAAGGTATGCTGACGGCACCCAATGGTGCAGTTATGCGTACATCTATAATCGGGACATGGAAGTTTTGGGATAAAGAGGCTGTAACTCAGAATGCTGAAAGTATTGCAAAAACGACTCATTATGATCCTCGTTGTGTCGCATCAAGTGTTATCGTTTCTCAGATTATAAGAAGTTATATTGACGAAAACAGAGCTTTGACTCAAAACGAAATTTCGGAAATAGGAAAGCTTTATCATGAAAAGGTAGAGAAGTATGTCCAAAAAGGTTTTAATTCGTCTCTGCAATCAATGGAGCTTGATGATTTGAATAAACGGGCTTATACGCTTCGGGGCTTATCGGTCGCTTTATGGGCACATTGTAGTAAATATACTTTTGAACAGGCTCTGCAAAGGATTATAGCTGAAGGTGGGGATTCGGATACAAATGCTGCTTTGGCAGGAAGTATCTTAGGTGCTCGTTACGGATTTAAAGCTATTCCTGATTATTTGGTAGAGAATCTGTATAATAAAGAAAAACTGGATTTTTTGATTGATTCGTATATCGCAAAAGTGAATGCAAATTTTAAATCAAAAGCTTAATCTTAAAATATACTCAAAAAGAAAAGAGTTCCTGCGGTTGTGTATCGTAGGAGCTCTTTTCTTTTTTATTTAAAATGCAAAGTTGCGCATTCTGAGATTATTTTCGATGGATTCATTGATAAATGACTGAAACCGATTGAGGACTTTTAGCCGATTATAAATGTGTGTAGTCCAATTATTATTATGAAATAATGAATCATCTACTCTGCTTATAATAGAAAGTTTGTTGAGTCGTTTTAAATTATTGAATTCAACTGATTCTATAGAATCTCTGTAATCGTCCCACAATTCAAGATCAGTGTAGTATCTCTGTAGTTCAGGGTCTTCAAGAATTGACTCGAATTCAGTAGTCCGTTCTGTAATATCTTTTCTGATTTGAGAGAGTGTAAGACTTTCAGGACTCCAGACGCTTCCGGCAATGTAGCAGTTATCAGGTTCAAGGTGTATATAATAGCCACAATAAGGCGACTTTTTGCCACCTTTAGCGATAAAGGCGGTAAAGCATGTTTTAAATTCAGATGACTGAGTCAGAAAATAGTTGTTCTTATATATATGCCATGTGCAGTCACGACCCGTAAGACCTGACAGCTCCCGATTGTGTGTCTCTAACAGATGCACAAGTTCGTCAATCTTTTTTTCAAATGAAAAGTGTAGATTATCATATTCATTTGTATGTTCATAGAACCATTCCTTTGTATTGTTTTCCCGAAGTTCTTTCAGAAAATCAAACGTAGCAGTAGCATTCATGTTTATTAGATATTAGTAGTTGATTGTGCAAATTTTAATAGGATTTCTGAGATTTCAAAATGAGAGTAAAGGTCTGATTCTATGTTAATAAGTATTTGGTCTGATTTTCTTTTAAATAACAATTAGTAAGTAAAAGTGGTTAATAAGTTGATGTATTTATTAGTTATTGCTTTCAAAATGAAAGTAGTTAATGTTGTATAAAAAAATAGGCGTGTTTGGATTGTTTTGTGATAACTCCTTTTAGGTATAAAAATACGATAAGAATGAACAGAATCAATACCCATAATGTTCAATAGAAATAATAGGATATCAGTCTGAGATGTTTGAATATAAGTAATATAATGATATGAGCTATGAAAACAAATGAAATTATTGAACAGGAGTTCAAGTATGGTGCGCATAACTATCATCCACTACCAGTTGTTCTGGAAGAAGGCAGAGGTGTTTATGTATGGGATGTAGATGGGAAACGTTATTATGATTGCTTAGCCGGTTATTCGGCTCTCAATCAGGGACACTGTCATCCCGCAATATTAGAAGCGCTTTTCAAACAGGCTTCACAGCTAACGCTGACATCAAGGGCTTTTCACTCAGATACATTAGCACCTTATATGGCTTATATGTGTCAAGTCTTTGGCTATGATAAGCTATTACCAATGAATACCGGTGCAGAGGCAGTTGAAACTGCGTTAAAGCTTGCCCGTAAATGGGGTTATAAGCATAAAGGCATTAAAGAGAATGATGCTATAATAGTTGTATGCAATGAAAACTTTCATGGAAGAACAATTTCTATTATATCTTTTTCTTCAGATCCACAGTCTTATAAAGGTTTTGGTCCTTATACTCCCGGTTTTGTCTCAGTTCCGTATAATGACTCAGAGGCTTTGAGAGAAGTCCTTCAGGATCCTCGTGTTGTTGGATTTCTGGTTGAGCCTGTACAAGGTGAAGCGGGAGTGATTGTACCTGATCCCGGATATTTATCTACATGTTATGATTATTGTCAGGAGGCAAATGTATTATTTATTGCAGATGAGATACAATCAGGAATGGGTAGGACAGGGCGTTTATTAGCTTGTGACTATGATGAGGTGCATCCGGATGTGTTGATTCTTGGCAAGGCGTTATCCGGTGGTTTATTTCCGATTTCCGCAGTATTGAGCTCAGATGAAGTGATTCTGTCAATAAAGCCAGGAGAACACGGTTCGACTTTCGGGGGTAGTCCTTTATCAGCGAAAGTTGCTCAGAAAGCTGTCGAAGTTCTGATTGAAGAGAATATGGTCGAAAATGCTTATCGTATGGGGGAGATGTTCAGAGGTGAACTGGCAAAAATTCATTCTCCTTATATCAAGACAGTACGAGGGAAGGGTTTGATGAATGCAATAGAGATACAACCACATAATCAGATTGATGCATGGGAAATCTGTTTGAGATTAATGGAAGAGGGTGTCTTAGCTAAACCGACGCACGAGCATACTATCAGATTTACGCCTCCATTGATTATTGATAGTGAGCAAATGACAGAGGTTATACTGATTATTCAAAAGGTTTTAAGTAGTTTGCCGATATAAATATTAAGTTTATGAAAATCAATATTATCGGAGTGCCTTTGCACTATGGTTGTGATCGCTTAGGAGTTGAAAAAGCTCCGAATCATTTGAGAGAAAAAGGACTCCTGGATAGAATCCGGCGACATGGTCATAAGACTTATGATATAGGTAACCTATATGTACCAAATGTGCCCGAAACAGATAAATTCAAGAAAGGTTATAACTTAAAATATCTGGATGCTATTGTAGAAGTGAATAATAATCTTGCAGAAATAGTATATGACTCCTTACAGGGTGACTCTTTTCCTATAATCATAGGAGGAGATCATGCTTTAGGGTTGGGAAGTGCATCAGGTGTAGGTATGAGTTTTGATGATTTCGGGATCATTTGGCTGGATGCGCATGGAGATATTAATACGACAGAAACTTCTCCAAGCGGAAATATACATGGAATGGCGCTGGGAGCATTAATGGGTAAAGGCGATAAAGAATTGGTAGATGTGTATTCTCCGGGAAACAAAATTGATCCTAAAAATGTGTTTTTAGTAGGGACAAGAAGTCTGGATGAAGGAGAAATACGTTTAGTAGAAGAAGAAAATATCAGTATCTATTCGATGAATCTGATCGAAGAGAAGGGTATTAAGTTTGTGGCAGAAGATATTATAAAGAAGCTCAGAGAAAGACGTATACGAAATATACATTTTAGTATAGATGTTGATTCTTTAGACCCGGCTGTAGCACCAGGAACAGGAACTCGTGTAGAGAATGGTTTAAATCTGATACAATTTAAAGAATTTGTCGAGGCTATTCTATCCACACATTTAGTGAAGTCTCTAGATATTGTTGAATATAATCCGGATCTTGATTTGAATGATCAGACCGCTGATGTTGTATTAGATATTTTAGATTTCATTGCAGAGAAATTATAAAACAAAGAAAAGGCACTCAACTCCGGTGCGAGTAAGAGTGCCTTTTCAAGAAAAGATGAGAGAAAATCAATTATTTTTTAATCTGTTTGTAACCATAAACAGCTATGTCGCCTAATTCTTCTTCGATGCGAAGTAGTTGGTTGTATTTAGCCATACGGTCAGAACGACTTAATGAACCTGTTTTGATTTGTCCGGAATTAGTTGCCACAGCAATATCTGCAATTGTTGAATCTTCGGTTTCGCCCGAACGGTGAGATGTTACAGAAGTATAACCATTTCTGTGTGCCATCTCAATAGCATGTAAAGTTTCGGTTAATGTACCGATTTGATTCACTTTAATCAAAATAGAATTAGCACAACCTTCTTCAATACCTTTTTTCAAGAACTCAACATTTGTTACGAATAAATCATCACCGACAAGTTGGCAGCATTTGCCAATACGATCAGTTAACAACTTCCATCCAGCCCAATCATTTTCATGCATACCATCTTCGATAGAGTCGATAGGATATTTTTTAATAAGTGATTCTAAATAGTCCACTTGTTCAGCAGATGTACGTTTAGCACCCTTCTCGCCTTCGAATTTAGTATAATCATAAACGCCATTTACATAGAATTCAGAAGCTGCACAATCTAAAGCGATAGTGACATCCTTACCAGGTTCATACCCAGCCTTCTTGATCGCTGTTAAAATCGATTCAAGGGCATCTTCAGTGCCTTCAAGTTCAGGAGCAAAACCACCCTCATCACCTACAGCTGTACTTAAACCTCTGTCATGAAGAACTTTTTTCAAAGAATGAAAGACTTCAGCACCCATACGTAAGCCTTCTTTGAAAGATTTAGCACCAATAGGTCGGATCATAAATTCCTGGAATGCGATAGGAGCATCAGAGTGAGATCCACCATTGATAATGTTCATCATTGGCACAGGTAGTACATATGTATTTGTTCCACCAATATATCTGTATAAAGGTAACTCTAAATAATTAGCAGCAGCTCTGGCAACAGCCAAAGAAACACCTAGAATAGCATTAGCACCTAATTTAGCTTTTGTTTTGGTACCGTCAAGCTTAAGCATAGCTTCATCAATTTTCATTTGTTGAAGTGCATCCATACCAAGCAATGCAGGTGCTATAATAGTATTAATATTATTTACGGCTGTTTGAACGCCTTTTCCTAAATAGCGTCCTTTATCTCCATCACGTAGTTCTATAGCTTCATTTTCACCAGTAGAGGCACCAGACGGAACAGATGCGCGACCCATAAAACCTGATTCTAAGATTACATCAACTTCTATTGTTGGATTACCGCGAGAGTCAAGTATCTCTCTACCTTTAATTTCTACGATTTTCATATTATCTATAGTTTAAAAAACAACATTGTTATTATACGGATTTATAACAAATCCAATTCAAATTTGGTTTAATCAGGAAGTGCTTAAAAACGCTAAGAGTTATTTATTGATATGCTTTGCCTGATTTTGAGCTTCTTCAAGTAATTTAGCTGCCTTCTTTCGGGCTTGCTCTTTCATTTGATCACCAGCTTTTTCAGCAGCCAATTTTAATATTGGATTCTTTGCTTTTTCAATCAGTGCTTCGGCTTGCTTATTTGCATTATCAATCATTTCATTTGCTTGTATCTGGGCATTTACAAGAATACTGTCAGCATTTTGTTGTACTTCATCTTTAGATTTAACAGGTGAAATTTTTTTGTTGAAAATTTCATTGATTGCATTATCAATCATTGCCTGAGTGTTTAATTGCACTTTTGGATCATTAAAACTTCCTGTTATAATTAACGGGATAGTTTTAAGTCCTCCTAACTTAGAAGAAATTCCTTCAGCGATACTGATTTTT
Organism: Bacteroidales bacterium; assembly: GCA_051650425.1. GTDB lineage: Bacteria > Bacteroidota > Bacteroidia > Bacteroidales > UBA7332 > UBA7332. The sequence continues at coordinate 11,421 of JBOFIZ010000399.1, read as the reverse complement.
CCGGTATAATCAATCTCTTGATTCAATGTTGTTTTACCTGAAAGTGTTAGTGTATTTCCCGCAAAACGAATGTCAAATGGTTTTGTATATACACTTCCATCACTAATTCTGAAAGGTATTACTATATCATTGGCATTAATAGAGTTTAACGATGGATTTTGCAAAGCCTGAGCCAAAGCATTTAATGCCTTTAGGTCAGATATAACAACATTCTTAGTTTTAATTATACCCTCTGATTCGACAGATTTCAGAATAGGTTGCATAGATCCGTTAAAATCCATTTGCAGTTTCAGTTGCATGTCCATTTGTCCTTTGATATTAGCAAAGACAGGAGCCAGAGATTGAGCCGTTTGGGTTTCGTCGAATAATTGTTTAATGACTATATTCTGCATATTCATATCCATATCCAATACAGGCTTATTCGGGATATGAGTATCAAACGTACCATTACCGGCAACATTGCCACCAAAAAGATCTAATTTTACGCCATTGAGTTTTAGTATACCATCTTTTATTATTACCTGCCCAACCAGATTGTTAATTCTCAGTTTTTCAATTATAATCTGATTGAATTTACCTATAAAAGCAATATCTACATTATTTGGAATCTGCAATGGTTCAGGAGATACATTAACTTTCGGATCATTTGCTTTTGAAGTAGCTTTTTTATCGGGAGACTTTGCTTTTATTGTGTCATTATTAGCAGCCATCCATTGATTTATATTCAGGTTGTCGGATGTGATATTTAAAGAACCTTTTAATACTCCGTTATGGAAGATATAAGGAAGGTAATTTTCAACTTTACCCGATAATCTTAAATCGCTGTCTGCTATTTTTAAAGATATATTATCTATACTGGCATACGAAGGTAAAAGTTCGATTGTGCCTGACTCAAGAATAAACTTAGGTTTATTCTTAGCAACTGCTACAACATTCTTGAATGAAACTTGTCCATTCGCCCGAATTGATTTATAATCTTTCTTTTCTATATCAGCAATACTGCCCGAAGCAATAAGGTCTGCATTAACGACGCCTGAATATGATTCGTCACTTTTAAGAGGATACACCTCTTTTATTCTGCTAAGATCGAATATGCCTTTGGTTTGAAGATTGAAATTCATAGCATAGAACGGATCTGTTAATCGAAAACTTCCGTCGATTTTATTATTTGCAAAAAGACAGTTGAATGTTGGAACAGAAATGATAATTCCAGACCCATTGCCTTGTTCTTCATTGCTCATCGAGAGTTTAAGATTAATATCTTCAATGCTTTGATTCAGTGATTTATATTTAAAAGAACCATCCGTAATAGAAGCATTAAAATCAAAAGCAGGAATTTGGGTTTTACATAATCGTCCTTTTATCCATCCGTTGAATTGGGTAGTACCATTTGCTGTAATATCTTTAAATTCACGCTGGTATAGTTGAGGTACTAAAGAAAGGATTTCTTTTACTTCAACATTCGGAGCTGTTGTTTTTAAATCCATTTGCAAACAGCTGTCTAATGACTGAATATACCCGTCTAAAGAAAGATTAAGAGCATTAATACTTAGTTTGTTATTCGAGAAAGTGAATTGTTTTTTATTGAAATTGGCTTCAATTTTACCATCAAAGTTAAGATCAATATTATTAATTAATACATTATCCTTATTACCATATCGAATGCCCTGTAGTCCACTTTTTAATACAATGGTACTTTCTTCGGATGATAAATCGCCGGACAATAAGATATCTGCCTGACTACACTCAAATCCTATCATGTCCTCAAGATCTATATAAGAGAGATAAGCTTCATCTATCTTTACTTTATCTATTTTTAGATGGAAAGATGTATAACTTGGTTTTTGACTAGTATGATTCTCATGAACAGAATTAATCGTGTCTCTTTTTAAGATATCCCAGTTTGCTTTCCCATTGCTCAGAACACGGGCATGTATAACCGGCTTATTTATTATGATTTGCATAATTTCATAACCGCTAGATTTAGTTAAAGACAGGATGTCAAGGGTTAATTCTACTTTTTTAGCAGCCAGCAGAGTGTCTTTAGAAAATTCTTCAACACCTTTGACCGACAGATCTTTAAGTGCTAGTGTGACTTCAGGGAAATGTTTGATTAAACTAATGTCAATGTTTGAGAAATTAACAGATGCCTCTAGCATCTTATTTGCTTCTGATTTGACAGCTTCATTGACTTTACCTTTTATAAGAAAAGGTACGAATAAAATAGCGAAAACAAGGATGATAATGAATCCTGCAATAACGCTAAATATGATTTTACCACTTCGTTTCATATTAGTATTGTTTTGGTTGATTTATAATTCATTTTCAAAAGAAGTTGTCGATTGCTTTTCCTTAGATACCAGATAAACGCCAATAAATATAAGTAAAGCTCCTGCGACCTGATAGAAAGTTAATACACTCTCTGTGAAAGTAACGGCAACAATCGTAGCAACAATCGGAACTTCATAGTCATACATTGATACAGCTGTCGTATTTAAATATTTCAAACCGAAAGGGAGTAGAAAATACGTAAGTCCGGTTGGGAAAATTAATACGAAAAGCAATATATACAGTGGATATGGATTTTGAGAAATATGTGTAATTAGTTTTAGGTCAATTCCCTGTATCAGCATGAAAGGTGCTGATATAAGAAAAGCTCCTAAAAACATCCATTTCAGCATGCTTACTGTAGAATATTTAGCAACAAACTTTTTGTTATAAATGAGATACATAGCGTAAGAAAAAGCACTTAACAGACAATATATATTTCCGGTTAATGAATTTGAGTGATTTTCCTCCTGGGGACTCGCTATTAATATAAGTCCTATTGTTCCTGTAAGAGCTAGCACTAGTCCGACTACTTTAGATTTAGTGCTTTTTTCTTTATGCGTCAAAATTGATATAATTAAGACAAATACAGGCATCGTTGTAAAGATTAAAGAGCTATCTATAGGAGATGAATCCTGAACTCCAAACAGATAGAATAGAATATAACCACCTAAAAATATCATGCCGGTCAGTATCATCTGAAACTTATCTTTCCATGGGATTCTTTGTGTTTGTATGAAGAAGTCTAAGATTGTAAATAGAATGAATGCAAAAGCAGTCCGGATAAAGAACATAGTTGTAGCACTGCTCCACTCAGGAAGCAAATACTTTTGAGCATTTATGTTGAGTGCATTAAATAACTCAGCAAAAAACACAGCTATATTAGCTTTAATAAAGATCAGACCTTTTGATTTCATAATTGAAAGCTTTAGCTCTAAAACGGTTTTGTCAGGTTGATTGTTTGATGAAATGATAAATAAAAAGAGGTTGATTATCAAGTAAAAATATACCCGGCAATCAACCTCTGAAAATTATGATAGTAACTTAGAATAAACTAAATAATATCTTATTTTTTTGCTTTTGCTTTCTTTTCATCTTTTGAAGCTGCAGCATGTTTTTTTGTTACATGAGAACCATGATTGAAGATTCTTTCTTTGACATGTTCTTTTTTATCAATAGCAATACGAGTAGGAGTTGGATATTCAAGTTTTTCAAATTCAGCAACTGCATTACGGATATCACTAAGAAGCATATCTGCCATATCTCTGGAGAATCCCTGACGTGCAACTACACGCATAACGACCATATCTTCTAATTTTGCAGGAAGAGTATAGGCAGGAACCATCCATCCGCTTTGTTGCAATTTGTCCTGAAGATCATACAAAGTCCATTTAGCTTTCTTTTGATATTCCTGATCCATATGCCATACGAACAATGGGTTCACAACTTCAGGGCTATAGTTTTTGAAGCATGGAATTTTTGCAATTTCACCATGGATGTATTTAGTAACCTCCATACTGTTAAATTGAACTTGTTTGTATCCTTCAAAGCCCAAGCGAATAAATTGATAATACTGACCTAAAATTTGAGCAGCAGGGCGAGAGAAGTTCAAACCAACCTGAGCTACTTCAGCACCCAGATAATTCACACTGAAGTTCATTTCTTCAGGTAAATATTGTTTGTCTCTCCAAACAACCCAACCTAATCCAGGATAAACCAAGCCAAACTTATGGCCGGATACACTAATAGAAAGTACCCATTTCAAACGGAAATCCCATTTTAGTTCCGGTTGTAGGAATGGAAGAATAAATCCACCTGATGCTGCATCGATATGGATAGGAATATTAAATCCTGTTTTCTTGTTGAATTTTTCAAGAGCTTTGTCTAATGCTTCAACATCATCATTTAATCCAGTCCATGTAACTCCCATAATAGGAACCACACAGATTGTATTTTCGTCACACATTTTTAGAGCTTCTTCAGGATCTAAAGTAGTTTTTTCTAGTGTGATAGGCACAGTACGCATTTCGATTTGCCACAATTGAGCAAATTTTTCCCATACTACCTGGAAAGCGGATGAGATAACAAAGTTTGGTTTGTCAAACGGTTTACCTTCAGCTTGTCTTCTTTTGCGCCAACGAATCCATGCAGCAACACCACCTAACATACAAGCTTCAGATGAACCGATAGCCGGAGCACCTGTTTTCCACTTGTCTTTTTGTGGTGAATTCCATAAGTTGGCTACTATATTGATACATTTAGCTGACATTACAGCTACACGAGGATATTCTGTTTCATCAATAAAATTGACATTAATAGCATCATTCATCAACTTAGTTGCATAATCATCCATGTAAGTTGTCACGAATGTTGCCAGATTTAATGCGGGTTGTGTTTGAGGATAAGTTTCATCCTTCACCATCTGATAAGCAATATCCGGTGTTGTCGGATGTTGAGGAATAAATTCGTCTGGAGCACTGTTTACCATTACGTCTGATCCATAAGTAGGAGTTTGTGCAACTCCTGAACGAAGTTTTTTATCTTCTTTCATAACAAAAAGGTTTAGATTAAAGTATTGTTTGTTATTATAAATTGTCTGAGTTAATAAACTACATTATATTAACATCTGTCTTGCCTATTTGTTCTTACTGTCAGTCTGAATTTTGGTATAGCCCGAATAATTTCTTTCATCAATTATCCTGTTAAAATACCAGAGAGGTTATCCTGATTTCTCAGAATAACCTCTCTGTTTAGATTTTGATACCGACAAAGCGAAGTATCTTATTCCATATATTTTCAGGCATTTGGAAAACCTGTAGTGCTAAAGTGATAGATAATATTCCAATAACGGACTCCATATCAGGTTTTTCATCCGGCAGAATAATCCAGCTTAAAATACAACCTGTAACGGGCACAATAAATTTCCAGATATTAAGCTCTGAAACTTTTACGCCGGGTTTCTGTAAAAGAGTATACCAGATTGAAAATCCTGCTGCCGGAATAATAGCTAACCATATTAAGGCGGCATAAAACTCGAATGGCAACGTTTGCTGAGGTAATTTTTCAAGAAACAACCCTGTTATCAATAGCATCACACCTCCGGTAAAATTAGCAAAGGATGTGAGCAATATTGGCGAAATGGGCTTTTGATGCTTTACAACCATAATATTTGTATATCCTCCCACGAGATTGCTGGTCAAAAGCAGGAGTATACCTAAATAAAACTGCGGACTATCAGAAGTTAATCCTCCTTTATTCAAGCTAATGAAGATAACTCCAAAAATACCTAATAGAATAGCTATCATCTTCTTGAAATTCATTTTATCGTCATGCATGGTCAGATGGGCCATGATGGCAACAAAAAGCGGACCTGCCCCAATAATAATCGCTGCTGTTGCTGCCGGAACTTTGTTTAGTCCCATAAAGAAAAGGCCATATTGCATAAACGTCTGAGCAAATGCAAAGACTAGCATAAATTTCCAGTTTCCAGCGATTGTCTTACGAATCTCAACCTTCTTATGCAGTATAAATGGCAATAATAACATTCCTGCAAGAGAAAAACGCATTCCTGATAATAATATAGGTGGCATAAAAGTGAATCCTATTTTTGCACCCGCAAAAGCAGACCCCCATAATATGCAAGCGAATACAGCTAAAAGTCTCACCGTTAATTGAATATTAGCTCTTTTCCATGACACACGTCATCGAATGTACCATTGTTATAAACCAAATTACCATTCACAAATGTTTTCTCAACCGTATGTTTAAATGTATAACCTTCAAAAGGAGACCAACCACATTTATATAAAATATTGTCTTTCGTAACAGTCCAGTCTTTATTCGGATCAACAAGTACTAAATCAGCAAAATATCCTGTACGTATGTATCCACGCTTTTCTATTCTGAAAAGTTCAGCCGGTGCATGAGACATTTTTTCGACAACTTTTGTAACAGGAAAATACCCCATTTGAGCCATTCTTAACATCGCTACCAGACTATGCTGTACTAATGGTCCTCCTGACATTGCTTTCAGGCAGGAGCCTTGTTTCTCCTCCATTAGATGAGGTGCATGATCTGTGGCTACAACATCAATCTTGCCATTATTGATCGCTTCGATAAGTGCTAATTTGTCATTCTCAGACTTAATAGCAGGATTCCATTTGATCAGATTTCCGAACTTCTCATAATCCCGATCATCAAACCATAAATGGTGTACACACACTTCCCCTGTAATATGCTTTTCGCTCAAAGGTTTACTCTCTAGCAATTCAAGCTCTTTAGCTGTCGATAAATGGAAAAGATGTAAACGTGTCCCATATTTACTGGCTAATGCAACAGCTTCGGCAGATGAGGCATAACAAGCTTCAGCACTTCTTATGAGTGGGTGAAATTTGATAGGCAGGTCTTCTCCGTACAGAGCTTTATATTTTTCAATATTCTCTTTTATTATAGACTCTTTTTCGCAATGAGTAGCAATAAGAATATCTGTTTCGGCAAATAAACGAGCTAGTGAGTTATTATCATCTACAAGCATATTACCTGTCGAAGATCCCATAAATACCTTGATACCACCTACACGCTTACGGTCTAATTCTTTGATGAGATCAATATTAGTGTTGGTTGCACCAAAGAAAAAAGTATAGTTTGCCATTGATACCTCTGAAGCACGTTCAAATTTAGCATTCAGATCCTCAATTGTAGTCGTTTGAGGTTTTGTGTTTGGCATATCCATAAACGAGGTTACTCCACCTGCAATCGCAGCTCTGGATTCGGTATGAATATCTCCTTTATAAGTTAATCCGGGATCTCTGAAATGTACCTGATCATCGATCACTCCGGGTAATAACCATTTTCCTGTTGCATCGATCACTTCAGCTCCTTGCTCGATACATTCAGGTATTTCACTTCCCGGTATTATTTGTTTAATTAATTCGTCTTCAATGACTACTGAGCCGATAAACTCTCTTCCTTCATTGATGATCGTTGCATTTTGTATTATAATTTTTCTCATAGCTTATTTCTAAAAAAGCACCAATGGGCCAGAAGTGTCCATTGGTGCTTAGTTTATTGTTATGCTTTAATTTGTTTAGTTTGCTTTTGTGGAAACTTCTTGAAGAAGCTTTTCCACTTCAACTGAAGTACGCCTAATATTGCCTCTCCGAATATACCTCCGTTCATTTTAGAAACACCTAAAACGCGATTGATAAAGATGATCGGAACTTCGACAATTTTAAAGCCGCATTTATAAGCTGTAAACTTCATTTCGATCTGGAAGGCATATCCTTTAAACTGAATCTTGTCTAAATCAATAGTTTCAAGAACTTCTCTTCGGTAACATTTAAATCCGGCTGTTGTATCGGCAATATTCAAACCGGTAACGATGCGAACATATTTAGATGCGAAATAAGACATTAATACGCGTCCGATAGGCCAGTTAACCACATTTACACCTGATATATATCTGGATCCGATTGCAACGTCAGCTCCCTGATTTGCACAGGCATCATATAGCTTTAACAGGTCTTCAGGGTTATGAGAAAAATCTGCATCCATCTCAAAAATAAAGTCATATTTATGCTCTACAGCCCATTTAAAACCACAAATATAAGCAGTTCCGAGTCCGAGTTTGCCTTTTCGCTCAATCATATTCAGTTTACCTTCAAACTCTTTCTGAAGAGACTTTACGATTGAGGCTGTACCATCCGGCGAACCATCATCGATAATAAGAACATCAAAAGCATGCGGTAATTTAAATACGGCACGAATAATGTTTTCGATGTTTTCCTTTTCGTTATATGTTGGTATGATAACTACACTATCCGATTTATTCATCTTTCAACTATTTGATTAGACATTGGTCAGGCTTTTTATCTTGTAAAAAGCTTGGACAAAGTTAAATCAATCGCGTTAAAATCCAAATCTTTCGACTTCTTTTCGATGGAAACCCGATAAATTATTCGAATTGCGAAGGATACAATGGTTGTCCTGTTTTATCCACATCTATCCATTCTATAATATTTACATTTGAAAAAGAGATTAGATCTGCATTCAGAGTTACTTCAAACAAATATGAATTTCCTGCTTTCAGCTCTCCGTTTGGAAGAGCAATGTTTATATTAAACTCTCTTTTTGTCAGATCATTATTTATTAATAATGTATAGGTGACAGAAAGCGGTTGAGTTGTTTTGACAGGAAGAACAGTTGCCAATGCTAAGTTCTTGGACAAAATGAAGTCTGATACTTTGTCTGAAAACTCCTGAGCAGGTTCAATATATCCATTTATCAGATGCATACGAGCACCTTCTTTTGTCGGGTGAAACGAAGTTGAAATAATCGAATCTAACGTAATACCTTTCTCTACGTTTAATTTAATGGCTATTTGTGTAGCCGAATGTGTATATGTTAAAGGTACATTCGTATAGGTATTTGTCACGTCAAAATCAGGATGTTTTGCCCAGGCATAATCAATACCATTTTTCAAAGGCTCCGATACACCATGCGTAAAAGAAGGAGGTGTTTCTCCCGATAAGTTACTTATCGAGTAAAACTCATATTCGCCTTTTGACAGATATACAGAATCTTTATTGGATAAAGGTTCCAGTAATCCATGCTTATGGCTCAGACAAGTACACGTTTCGCTCGGCACAGAGTGGTTGGGGTCCTGTCCGTTGTTAAACACAAATATCGTTGCTAATTCATTCATAGGCATGATTGAGAGCGTTTTGGTATTTGAGTTTATACTTTCGATATATCCTGAAAAAGTTAGATATGATTTCTTTACGCCTGAGTTGTTACCGGATATGGAGTCGTTCGGATTACCAATATAAATCAGATTGGTATTCTTTGAGCACCCCATAAAAAAAGTAATGGTTAGCAATAAAGCAATATATGTTTTAAGTCTGGCCATATTCAAACGTATTAATTGATTTGATCAGGATATAACGGAGTACCCGTTTCATCAACAGGAATCCAATCGATAATGCTGACAGGGTTAAATACAATTTCATTCGCATTGATCACAGCACTGTATAAATAGGATTTACCGGCTTCGTATCCGCTTGCAGGTACAGGCACATCAACCGAGTAGCTTCTGGAGACGGATTCGAAGTTTATAAATACTGAAAATGTAGCCTTTAAAGATCCTGTATAGCTAAGCGGAAGCATGATGAACTGTGATACCATCTCATTTACTCCCATAGCAGTAGCAGAGCCCAGGGTAGTTGCAGGCGTGATCACACCGGTTGCCAGTGACATCGATGAGTTTACTGTAGAAGAAGGCGTAATCGTCGCTTTTACAAGTTTGTTGATCGTTATACCGTTTCCCGGGTTGATTTTAAATACAATTTGTGTACAACTGTGAGAAAAGGTTATAGGTACGTTTACTTTTGATGCTGCTATACTTGTATTTTGCTGACCCCACCATAAATAATCAACTCCATTACTTAATCCTGAAGAGCTTTTCCCATTTGAGAAAGTCGGATTGATGTTCTGGTTGGATAAGGTTGATATAGCATATAGATTATAATTGCCGTTTGGCAAATACATCTCACGATTGCTAACAGCCGGTGCGAGTGCACCGGCTTTCTGGCTTTTATATATTACGCGGTTAAGAGGCGTTATCAGATTGCTGCTGTTTGCATTAAATGCGTAGATTGTCGCATATTTGTCAATCGGATAGACAGAGGTGCTTTTTGTAAAGCCGCTGTTCTCTATATTGGCATTAAATTGAACCAGAGCTTCTGTATAGTTTGGTTTGTCAGGATTGGTTATACTGTCATCTTCACCCAGAATGATTGTATTCGTGTTTTTAGAGCAAGAAGGAGTCACCAGAGTCATACATGCGAGTACGCCCATAAATCCTATTTGTTTGAAACCAATATTTTTCATAGTTATCTTTAGATTTGAGTAGGATATAATGGTTTTCCTGTTTCATCTACCGTTACCCAATCAGTTACACTTACTTGAGTAAAGATGATCTCATTTGCATTTACAACGGCCGAGAATACGTAAGAGTCACCCGGTGTAAGGGTTCCGTTAGGAACTGGAACAGACACCTGATAATTTCTTGCAGTTGGCTCATTATTGATATTTAATGAGAAAGTAGTCGTCATTGAACCTGTATAGGATAATGGCAGCATAGTATATTGAGCTACTAACTGATTAACTCCCATACTTGCAGGAGTGGTCGACAATGCAGTACTTGGTGTAATCACACCTGTAGAAAGGTTCATCGTTCCTGTCGGAGCGGAAGGTGTTATTGTTGCCGAGTTCAGTGAGTTTATCGTAATCCCGTTACCGGCTTGTAGTTTTACAACCACCTGAGCACAGGAGTGTGTATAAGTTATAGGCACGTTTAACTGTGAATTGTCCACAGTAGTGCTGTTTACCCGCCAGTACATATAGTCGATGCCGTTACTCAGTGTAGCTGAAGTACCTGAAGTAAAGGATGGATTCTTATTTGTCGTTTGATTGGTAGCCACAGATGCGAATGTCCAGCTGCCATTCGGTAAGTACATTTGAGAACCACTCACCGGAGATAGTGTTCCTGCTGTTTGGGCCTGATATACATTGGAGGTCGTAGGAGCAGCTGTCAGAGAGCCTGTTGTACCCGGAAAAGCCATAATTGTTGCATAAAATCCTTTCGGGAATGCTGATAAGGCTTTTGTCGGAACACTTTCCATACTTGCCGTAAACTGAATCAGAGATTGATTTTGGTTGGATCCATTACCATTGTTCCCATTATTGCCGTCAGAACCACCATTGTTTGTAGTATTGTCTTTGTCCGGAATAATAAAGATCTCATTCGTGTTTTTTGAACAAGAAGAAATAATAACTCCTGATGAGATAATACTCATCGAAATAAGCAAACGAGAAAATTTCATATTAATATCTATTTAAGGTTTAGTGATTGTAAAGATAAATGATACAACATAAAGACAAAATAAAGTCAAGATTAGTTCAAATTTTGAATATTAACAACGACTGTTTATTAATATTGAGATTTTAAAACACTTCATTTGTAATTGAATAAATAGTCTCAAAGCAAAAAAAGTACTACTTTTGCTTTATCTATTAAACCGATGGATCAAAATG
>JBOFIZ010000398.1:0-1240 GCA_051650425.1 Bacteroidales bacterium | reverse complement strand
TATTATCAATAGACGGATTAACCATTGCAGCTGCGGTTGGGATCTTCTTACTAGTAGTTCTTCTATTAGTTGCAATGTTGTTATTCGCAAAGAAAAAACTTACTCCGGAAGGAAACGTGAAAATCGTTGTTAACGGAGAAAAAGAGTTCGAATCAGAAATGGGCGGAACTCTGTTAAATACACTTCAAGGTAACGGTATTTTCCTTTCTTCTGCTTGTGGTGGTGGAGGTAGCTGTGGTCAGTGCCGTTGTCAGGTACCTGAAGGTGGTGGAGAAATTCTACCTACAGAGGTAGGTTTCTTCTCTCGTAAACAAATCGCTGATCACTGGCGTTTGGCTTGTCAGACTAAAGTGAAAAATGATTTACAAGTTCAGGTTCCGGAAGAAGTATTCGGTGTGAAAGAATGGGAATGTGAAGTGGTTTCTAACCATAACGTTGCTACTTTCATTAAAGAATTCGTAGTTAAATTACCGGAAGGTGAAATTCTTGATTTTAAATCAGGTTCTTATATTCAGATCGCTATTCCTAAATACGATATCAAATTCTCGGATATGGATATCGAACCGGAGTACCGTGATGAGTGGGATAAATTTAAATTATGGGATTTGACTTGTAAAAACGAAGAGGAAACAATTCGTGCTTACTCTATGGCTAACCACCCTGCAGAAGGTAATATCGTGATGTTGAACATCCGTATTGCAACACCGCCGTTTGATCGTGCAGCAGGAGGTTGGGCTAAAGGTATCAAACCAGGTATCTCTTCATCTTATATCTTCAACCTGAAACCAGGTGATAAAGTGAAAGTATCAGGTCCTTACGGAGACTTCCACATTTTGGATACAAAACGTGAAATGTTATACGTAGGTGGTGGTGCCGGTATGGCTCCGCTTCGTTCTCACTTGTTCCACTTGTTCCATACATTGAAAACGACAGACCGTAAGGTTACTTACTGGTATGGTGCTCGTTCTCGTCGTGAAATCTTCTACGAAGAAGAATTCCGTGCAATTGAGAAAGAATTCCCTAACTTCAAATTTAACATTGCCCTTTCTGATCCTCAACCGGAGGATAACTGGGATGGTTATGTTGGATTTATTCACCAGGTTATTCACGATGAATATTTGGTTAATCACGAAGCACCGGAAGATATCGAGTACTACATGTGTGGTCCTGGTCCGATGGCTAAAGCAGTTGAAAAAATGCTTTGGGATTTGGGTGTACCTCGTGAAATGCTTATGTTTGA
>JBOFIZ010000397.1:0-21639 GCA_051650425.1 Bacteroidales bacterium | reverse complement strand
ATCGAATCACTGCCAATTATTGAACCGCGAGCATCAACAATACCCATTACTGTATTAGTACCACCTATATCGATACCTACTACATAAGGCTTAACCATGTAAGAAAATATTTTTTAGTTAATAATTCAATTGAGTTTTTCTTTTGGCAAATATAAAGTAATATTTTGTTCGCTCAATGAAGTTTCGGAAAAAAGTTTACTTGCCGTTATCGTTTTTATTTCGTACATTTGTGGTAATCAAGCACTAGAAGTGTCTTAAAACAAGTATTTATTTTAATAATTAATTCTAAAACCGAGTTCGGTTCAACAAACAAACTATTTTTCATATGAAGAAAGTCATCTATTTTTCCTTGTGTTTAATCCTTGGCTTAATCGCGTCACAAGCGCTACCCTTTTATCTAAACCAATCATCCTACAAACCAATTGTAGACACTCTTCTCTATGTCTGTTTGTCATTCATTATGATTAATGTAGGTAGAGAATTTAAAATTGACAAGACAAAAGTAAGTAGTTATACTGCCGATTATTTTATCGCCATGGCAACAGCTGCCCTACCCTGGGTCTTTACTTGTGTGTATTTCATGGTATTATTACCATCAGAGTATCTAACAAATTGGGATGCGTGGAAAGAGAATCTTTTATTAAGTCGTTTTGCTGCACCAACATCAGCAGGTATTTTGTTTACAATGCTTGCAGCTGCAGGATTAAAACAGCAATGGATTTATAAAAAGATTCAGGTATTAGCCATCTTTGACGACCTAGATACGATCCTCCTCATGATTCCGTTACAGGTAATGATGGTTGGTTTCAAATGGCAGTTATTTGTTATTGTTTTCGTCGTAACACTATTATTGTGGATCGGATGGAAATATATGGGCAGATTAAACATTGGACAAACCTGGAAGCATATCCTTGCGTACGGAGCTGTCATATATGGTATCACAGCTGTTGTATACTCAGTGACAAAACACTTTTTTGGTGTTGACGAAGGTATACATATTGAAGTATTACTTCCTGCCTTTATTTTTGGTATGATTATGAAAGAACATCATATTGTATCAAATGAAGAGATCCGGGTTCACAATCTTGTTTCTTACTTGTTTATGTTCCTTGTTGGTACAAGTATGCCTCTGTTTATTGGTGCTATAACACCTGAAGGCACAAGTATTATTTCACAAGCATTGCCAAATATGAGCTGGGGAGCTATTATTTTGAACGTAATATTAGTTACTGCTTTATCAAACGTTGGTAAAATGGTTCCGGTATTTTTCTATCGCGACAGAGCATTCAAAGAAAGATTAGCTTTATCGATCGGGATGTTTACTCGCGGTGAAGTCGGTGCCGCAATTATCTTCCTTGCCTTAGGTTATAATTTAGGTGGACCTTTATTAATTATTTCCACATTGACTATTGCTCTTAACCTGATACTAACAGGATTATTCATCATGCTTTCCCGTAGCCTCGCTTTAAGCGTATATGGCAAGCAAGAAATCTCCAAAGGTGAAGATATTATAATGTAAAATCTATAATTTAATATTTGAAAAGCAGTTAATCTTAATTCGATTAACTGCTTTTTCTATCTAAATATTCAACCGCTTACACTTAAGACCTAAACTTGATTATAAATAAAAACGCATCTGATAAGAGAATACTCTTAATCAGATGCGTTTTTTTATGCCATAAATTCTTTTATCGTATTTAAAATCCCTTGTTCATCGTATCCACAAATACTTTGCAACTCAGGAATCGTACCATGAGTAATAAACGAATTAGGAATACCTAAGCGCTTAACTTTAGGAGTGTATCCGTATTCACTAAAGAATTCAATAACTGCTGTACCAAGTCCTCCGGCAATAACACCATCTTCAACAGTAATTATCTTCTTAAAGCTCTTACCTGCATAATGCAGTAAATCCTCATCAATTGGCTTTAAAAATATCATATCTGCAACTGCTACAGAAATCCCCGATTCTTCTGCTTTGTTTGCAGCTTCTAACGCAGCATTACCAATATGACCAAGAGATATAATCAATAGATCCGAGCCTTCTTTTATTAACTGACCCTTACCGACTTGCAATGCCGTCATTGGTGACTCCCAATCGACTTTTACACCTCTGCCCCTTGGATAGCGAATCATAAATGGTCCCATATCTTTTTGCTGAGCTGTATACATTAAGTTTCTTAGTACATGCTCATTTATTGGCGCAGAAATGATCAGATTCGGAATGGGTCGAAAAGCAGCTAAATCAAATGCTCCATGATGAGTCGGACCATCCTCTCCCACAACTCCTGCCCTATCCAGACAGAATACCACATTCAGGTTTTGCAACGCGATATCATGTATTACATTATCATACGCTCTTTGCATAAACGAAGAATATATATTACAGAACGGAAGTTTTCCCTGCGCTGCAAGTCCTCCTGAAAAAGTTACTGCATGGCCTTCAGCAATACCAACATCAAATGCGCGTGAAGGAAACTCTTTCATCATATAAGTCATAGAACAACCTGTTGGCATAGCAGGAGTTATACCTACAATTGCATCATTCTGCTTAGCTAATTCAACTAATGTATGACCAAACACATCCTGATATAAAGGAGGTTGAAGCTCTGACACATTTGCAATCCGCTGCCCGGTTTCTTTATCAAATTTTCCCGGAGCATGCCAAATTGTTGCTTCTTGTTCCGCAGGCGTATAACCTTTACCTTTAGTCGTTTTTATATGCAAAATTTTAGGTCCGTCCATCTGCTTCAAATCTTCGAGAACACGAACCAAGCCGATTACATCATTTCCATTAACAGGACCGAAATAGCGAATATTAAGGCCTTCAAAAAAATTATTTTGTTGAGTAAGGAATGATTTCAAACTATTATTTAATCGCGTAATAGCACCTTTTTTACCTTCTTTCAAGATATTTTGCCGACACAAGAAACGATATAACTTTCCTCTGAATTTGTTATATGTTTTTGATGTTGTTAATCCTACCAGATATTTACTTATTCCTCCGACATTATTATCGATTGCCATATCGTTGTCATTGAGGATTATTAATAGATTATTAGGATTAATACATGCATTATTAAGGCCTTCAAAAGCCAATCCTCCAGTCATGGAACCATCACCTATAATTGCTACAAATGAGCGATCCTTATCTTCATCCAAACGAGATGCTACAGCCATCCCCAGAGCAGCTGAAATAGATGTAGAAGCATGGCCTACTGTAAATGCGTCATAAGGACTTTCTGATATTGACGGAAAACCACTTAAACCATTAAGTCTACGCTTGGTATGAAACTGATCTTTTCTTCCAGTCAGAATCTTATGACTATATGCCTGGTGACCAACATCCCATACTAATTTATCAAGCGGAGTATTAAAAACATAGTGTAAAGCTACCGTTAATTCAACAACACCCAAACTTGAGGCAAAGTGACCAGGGTTATGAGATAGATCGTCGATCAGAAACTGGCGCAATTCATGACAAAGCAATATTAGCTCATCTTGCTTAAGCGCTCGCAAATCAGATGGATAATTAATCTTGGATAGTATAGAATAATTCATTTCACATTTTTATTTTAATAATCTCGATGGAAAACATCGATCAATCGGGATACACAGATATTTAGGCTGTGCAAAACCGAATCACAAAATTAGAGTATTTTTTTTGAATCTATACTATATTCTATCGTGTTATTCAAAGCCTACAAACGTTCATCTCAATCAATCCTAATAGCATTTTATTGCTTATTTTCTGAGTTCTGATAAGAATTTACTGAATCAAACGATATAAAATGACCTTATGTGAATTAATTTGACAGTTTTACAAAAAAAACATATCAGAATATTTTTTTTATCTCCTGAAAATATAGATATTTGAGCATTCGTAACTGTAATGCATTTTTATTAACATTAATGATAGTCTATGGAATTAATTACGGACAATGTGAAGAAAGATCAAGAAATCGTATATTCTAGATCTGTGAAAGCTGGAAAAAGAATCTATTATTTGGATGTTAAGCGCAACCGAATCAATGAACTCTTTTTATGCATAACTGAGAGTAAGAAAGTCGTAAAAAGTGAAGGGGATCAACAACAAGTACAATTTGAAAAACACAAAATTTTCCTTTACAAAGAGGATTTCAAAAAATTCGCTGACGGGCTGGCCGAAGTTATTTCTTTCATCGAACATGAGAACGGGACTCAGAAAGAAAAAACAGATGCAAAAATCTTACATGAAAGCAATGATCAAACCGAAAATCATTTTTTCAAATTAAATTTTGACGAGATTGAAATTTAATTGCTTCAGTTAAATATCATTTTAAAAAGCGGAATCCAATATTGGATTCCGCTTTTTATATGTATACCTGATAAACAGAATTAGCATTAACTCTAATAAAAATAGGATAGCTGCTTCATGCAGCTATCCTATTATGTCTTTCCATTAAATGTGTTGATTTAAGATCTCAAAGGAATTAGGTTAATCAATAGCTTGTTGTGAATCAATGGCATCGTCCTCTCCTAACACCATTTCCTCACCACTCAAAGACTTTATATCTCGAATTTTTGTATATAATAAAGCATAATAAGCTTGAGACCATGCCAAAACGACAAACAGCCCCACAACTAAAGCCAAACATCCTAAAACCGCACCAAACGAAACAAGTACGTAACTTAAAAAGAGAAAACCTCTATATCCCTTACTAAGCTCAAAACTTTGTTTTATTGCTTTTATAGGACCTAAATTCTTATCTATAATCAGATAAGGAATAAATGGCAAAGTTGTTATAATAAAAACAGAAGCTAAAAATACAATTAAAAAACAAACCAATATCATTGGTATTAAACTAACAGGATTTCTATATAAATCATTAAAAAATATAATGCCAACTAATGGTAAACAACAAAATAACACAGGAAGCATTATACATATAGTTGAGAGTATATAATTACCCAATTGTCTGAAACTAGGCATGATCTCATAAAAACCAGGATCATCACCTTTTATAACCTTCAGAGTAAACTTTATTATCATCAAGCTAATATAAAATTGAATACAACTTGCAATGATTGATAATCCTAATTTTAGCAGGTAAGCACTAAAAAAACTTCCTATCATAGAAAATGCAAATGAAATAACAAGACTTAGAAAAATCAAACCTAATAAAATCAAAATATTATCTTTCAAAATATTGGAAGACTCACGTAACATCTGCTTTAATACAATCTTTTCATTCATACATTTAGACTTTTAACTTTTTAATAATTGCTTTTCTTCCACTATCTTTCTCATATTAATAAGTGCATATCGCATTCTACCTAAAGAAGTATTGATACTCACTCCTGTCATTTCTGCAATTTCTTTAAAGCTTAGATTATTATAAAATCTAAGCAATACAACTTCACGCTGATTATGTGGCAAATTATACACTAATTGCTTTAGTAACTGTTTTGTCTGACCCTCTATGATTGCATCTTCCTTACTGATATCTACATAAGAGGAAAAGAGATAAATCTGTTCATCAGATAAAAGAGATGATTCAAAATTATTAGTTTGTCTAAAATAATCAATCACTATATTATGAGACAAACGTAAAATCCAATTACCAAATTTACCCGAATCAATATATTTACCTTCTTTTATTTTAAGGACAGCCTTTAAAAATGTCTCTTGACATAAATCATCAGCTAGCTCCATATTATTTGTCATATATAATATATTTGCATATACCTTATCTCTATATTTTGTAACTATAATATCAAACGCTTTATTATCTCCAGAAATAAAGCGTTTAATTAATTCTATCTCTAAATTGTTTGTTATTCTGTGACTCATACACCCATTAATTTGTTATGGGTAAACTTACCTCATAAGCATAGATCTTTAAAAAGCTCTACACATGCAAATAAAGTAAATTATTTTATTATATATACAAAGAATATGAGTATTTTTTTGAATTTAACATACAAATGTGAATTTTCAACCACATACAACATCTATAAATGCCTAATTTCATAAAAAAACTTCCTAAGAGATTTATAAATCTCTTAGGAAGTTAAACATTGCACGATATGTTGAATCTCTGGCAGATTTACGAGATAGCACCAAATCATGAAGTCCATCTGGTATTACAACCATATCGACATTATTTCCTAGCTTCTTACCATATTTATCAATATCATTCACATCCAGTACTGCATCTGACTTTGTGTAATTATCTGTGAACACAGCATCATTTGTTGATTTATCAGAATGCATTACTAAAACCGGTATAGAAAGATCCAAACCTTTATGAATTTGCTTTTGCCCTTTATAGATAGCACCTAACCAACTTAATGTTAAAGGTGGTGACTGCATAAGCTTCTTATTCTTATCATACGTCCATTCACCTTTATACTCCCTAAGTAAACTTTCGCCGTATGCAGTATTTAATCCTTGATTAATTGTCATATCGGGAAACCATCTTGCAATAAAAGAAACAATTGGCAACAGAATTTTCTCCTTAAACCAACTCTGATTCTGATCAAGAAAAGGACTGTTAAGAATTAAGCCTGCTACAGGCTCATTGTCTTTTTTAGCTTGCGCATAAAGAGATGTGATCAATCCTCCTGTTGAATGCCCCATCAGAAAAATCTCCTTATTTCCCTCATTGCGTATAATTGTTAATGCCGTATCTATATCCGGAAAATACTCATTTAAATTACGCACATTAAATTTTATTTGATTCAAAAGATAGGATCTTCCATACTTTCTTAAATCAAGCGCATAAAAGTTATATCCTGCAGAATCGAATTTAGCTGCCATATCTTTTTGAAAAAAATAATCATTAAAGCCATGAACATAAAGAATGGCTTTATCGGATAGAGAATCCGAAGGCAACTTAATTAATGTACATACTACCTTACCTTCGTAATCTGCTGGCATTTCAATCGTTCTTTTAACAAATTCACCTCCTAATTCATCACTCACATATTGAGAAAAAGAAGCAGAAACAAAAAAAAATAAGAACGCATATATGATTAATAGTCGGTATCTCATATTAATTCTCTATATTATCTATAATTGACTGAACTTCAACATCTGTATCATGAAGAATTTTCTTACAAATCTTCAGTAATTCACGAGCCCGCATTACTGAATTTTTCAATTGATCAATCTCAATCTTATTAGTCTGAATTGCTTCAACGATCATAGTTAATTCCGTCATCGCTTCTGCATAAGTTATTTTCTTTGCCATATTTATCGTAAATCTATTATTTCAACACCCGGATATTTCATTGAATCAAATTCAAAAATAGAGTCAGACAGTTTCTGCAAATACAAATAGTTCGATATTATTATCTTATTAATTATCCCATTTGTATTTTCAACAGTAAGCCCCTTTATTCTATTTGTTGATTGATCAATAAAAATAATCAATTTAGATATTCCTGTATTCGTTTTTGTTGGTGTCAACAAAATTTCCGAACAGGAGATACCCTTTATATTTGTAACTCCTTTGAAAACTGATTTAAAACCTTTATCATATTGCTTAAAAAAGATAGCCGGATTCATTGATGCCATCTCCTCATCTGTTGGCTCTGTCAGATTCACCTCATTACTATTCGCAAGTAAAACCCATTGGGATTTTCCGTTATACCACACTTTCAGGTCATTTCCATCTAAATAAAACTTGGCCCCATTCATATAAACAGTCCCATTTATTATATCAGGTACCCCTCCTTTATTTTGGAAAATCTCTGCTGTAAAATCAGCTTTTACAGCCCCATCTTTAACATAAATATTTTCTGCTTTTTTCAAAATCTGATCAGCCTTATTTTGAGCAAAAAAAGGAATTGTAAGCAATAGCAAACAGCTAAGCAACGTATATTTTTTCACCATAATCTATTTCAAATTATTCAGTACCATTTCTAAATGAGTTTCATCCATTACCAACACCTGACGCGCTTTACTTCCCTCAAAAGGACCAACAATACCTGCAGCCTCTAATTGATCCATAATACGACCGGCACGATTATACCCTAAAGACATCTTACGTTGAAGTAATGATGTTGATCCTTGCTGATTGGCAACTATCAATCTGGCCGCATCCTCAAATAACGGATCATTATCACTCATATCAATAGAGCCGACTCCACCTTCCGAAACATCTCCTTCATATTCTGGAAGCAAAAAGGCTGTCGGATAACCTTGCTGATTACCAATATACTCAACAACCTCCTCAACCTCAGGCGTATCTACAAATGCACATTGAACACGACTTAACTCACTACCCTGTGAAAAAAGAAGATCTCCTCGTCCTATTAGTTGATTTGCTCCCGGACAATCTAAAATCGTACGAGAGTCAATCATAGAAGAAACTCTAAAGGCCACACGAGCAGGGAAGTTCGCTTTAATTGTACCCGTAATAATATTTGTAGAAGGACGCTGTGTCGCAATTACCATATGTATACCTACAGCACGTGCCAACTGTGCAATTCGAGCAATTGGCAATTCAACCTCCTTACCTGCAGTCATAATTAAATCACCAAACTCATCAATAATAACTACAATATAAGGCATATACCGATGACCATTCTCAGGATTTAGCTTACGTGCGACAAATTTCGCATTGTATTCTTTAATATTACGCGTATGTGCTTTTTTCAGCAAGTCATAACGAGTATCCATTTCACGAGTAATCGAATTAAGTGTTTGGACAACCTTCGTCACATCAGTAATAATAGCCTCTTCTGCATCTGGTAATTTTGCTAGAAAATGTTTTTCTATTAACGAATAGATATTGAATTCAACTTTTTTCGGATCAACCAAAACAAATTTCAATTGTGATGGATGCTTTTTATATAACAATGATGTAATAATAGCATTCAAACCAACTGATTTACCCTGACCAGTTGCTCCGGCAACCAATACATGGGGCATCTTACACAAATCAATCATAAAGATTTCATTTGTTATTGTTTTTCCTAATGCAATCGGCAAATCATATTTACTTTCGTTAAATTTTTTCGAAGCAAGAATGGATTGCATAGATACAATCTGAGGATTTTTATTTGGCACTTCAATACCTACAGTCCCTTTACCTGGTATCGGAGCAATAATACGAATTCCTAAAGCAGCTAAACTTAATGCTATATCGTCTTCCAGATTCCGAATTTTAGAAATACGTATCCCAGGGGCTGGTACAATTTCGTAAAGAGTAATAGTAGGACCGACTGTAGCTTTTATACTACTAATTGTTATTCCATAGTGCTCCAACGTTTCACGAATCCTACGAATATTTGTGTTTTGTTCCTCTTCATTTACTGCCATTTCAGAATCATCATATTTACGCAATAAATCCGGCGTCGGATATTTATAACGTGATAAATCTAATGTTGGATCATAATCTGACATTTCTGCACCATCATACTCTTCGCTTTCTTCAGAATAGCCTGCCTGAATTTGAACATTAGGTTCTTTAGGCAATTTTTGCTGGTTTATATTAGATTTTACTGCATTAACAGAAACGTTTTTATCAGAAGGAAGAATATCAAAATCATCTTCATCGAAGAAGTCCTCTTCTTTATTATTTTCTATTTGAACACTTATATCATCAACATCTGTTTTTTCTTGAGCTATTTTATCTGCCACTTCTATTTTTTCGTCATCTTTTGAAACAGTTACGGATGATATGGGTGCAATTTCCTCTTCTGATTCATCATCTGCAGATACTGAGTTAAACGTAGCTGAATTCGAAAACTCTTTTGACTCCATTTGCTCTTCTGTTTCAACCTTCTTATTTCGTTTCAATCTAATAAAAAAGATAGCACGAACTTTATCCATAACCTTATGATTACGGATTGCTGCTAATAATACAGAAACTCCAAATATCAATAAAATCGTGCCAGGAAGCCCTAAGAACAAGCGTAACTTATCCATAATCCAAAAACCATGAGCTCCTCCCAAAAATAAAAATGTTGATGAATTAAATGGCAAAACAATTAATGCTAAAACAACTGATCCCCATATCATAGCAATCATCGACCAAATGAAATTTCCGTATTTTGCCATACTTTTAATTCTCATTTGATCTAATGCTACTTGAAAAACAAAATACAGAATGAAGAAGACAGAAATACCAAAACCTTGATTAATCAAATATTCTGATAAATAAGCCCCTATTGCACCTGTCCAGTTTGTTATCTCATGCGGCGAGCTAATTATATCAGAGAGCCCTCTATTCAAGATAAAACTCTGGTCATAAGCTCCAGTAAAAAAGAATGAAACAAATGCAAAGAATAGAAATATAGAGAACAACAAAAGAAATAAACCCATAAAGAAATGAGTCATTTCACTTTGAAGAAATAAAGCGATCTTTTTAGTCCTTCCTTTTTTTACTTCTGTATTTTTTTTTGCCATATAGTTTTATAATGTTATATCGTAATAATAGTATAGCAAATATAATAAGTTTTTACACTTATACTGTATTGTGTTCTATATTATTGATTTTAATAATGGGTTTTAACTCAAGACAACCAATTTTGAAATAATGGAGACAGTAAGGCTGTAATTACACCAGTGACTCCAATTGCCAATCCACTAATTGCTCCTTCTAAAGAACCTAACTCAAGAGCCTTCATTGTTCCTATTGCATGTGCCGATGAGCCTAAAGCCAATCCCTTAGCAATCTTATCTGACACACGTAATATTTTAAACAATGGCACTGCAATAATGTTTCCTAAAATACCTGTAATTACAACAGAAACGGCAGTCAAGGCTTCAATCCCTCCCATCTGCTTACTTAAACTAAGAGCAATAGGTGTTGTCACTGATTTAGGAATAAGTGAACTTATTACATTTAAATCTGCATGAAAAGCTTTACAAATAAAGACTATTGATAAAATACTAATAAATGAACCTGTTATAATTGAAATTAAAATTGACTTATAATTTGCTTTTATTGTATCTATTTGCTCATATAACATTACGCCTAATGCAACTACAGTCGGACCTAAAAAGAATTGAATCATTTTTGTTCCTTTATTAAAAGTTTCATAAGGCGTATTGCTGACCTGAAGTACTCCTATTATAAGTACCATAGCTATAAGCAAAGGGTTAAATATTGCAAGTTTAGTGCGAACAAAGATAAATTTACCAATAAAAAAAGCTCCTACACATAATAAAAGCATTGCTATCTCAGATGTAAATATTGTATTCATTATTTTTTCCCCTTTCCAAATTTAATAAGCCACTCTTGCATTTTTGCTACTACAGCAATCACTATGATCGTACTTACAATAATCGAAAATAAGATTGCTAAAAAATTAGAACGTAAAGTATCAAACGAAATCATCAAACCAACAGCAGAGGGAACAAAAAACAAAGCCATATTCTTGGTTAAAGACTCGGCAGTCGATTTTACCCATTTTAAATCAACCCATCCAAAAAGCAACGAAAGAAAAAGGAAAAACATACCATAAATACTGGATGGGAGAATTGCATTGGTAAAGTAAGATGCTATCTCACCTAAAAAGAGAAAAAAAATGATTAAAAATATACCACGTATCATATTACTATTATTTATTTTCTTAAAACAAGCATTTTTAAATCTTGTTCAATCGAAAAAGAGAGCTTGGTGGTAACCAAGCTCTCTTTTATTTATTTATTGAGATTATATCAATCCTTTTTGTTTTAATAAGTCTGACATTTGCGCTTGCAATGCTTGAGACTCTTTACGTGCTGCATTAGCAAAATTCTCAGTAGAATCTGCATAAATAATTTGACGTGAACTATTTACTAACAGGCCACAACATTCATTCATCCCATATTTCACAACTTCCTCTAGACTTCCACCCTGAGCACCTACACCTGGCACTAATAAGAAGTGATGCGGAGCAAATTTACGGATATCTTCGAACATTTGACCTTGTGTTGCACCAACAACATACATCATTTGGTCATCTGTTGCCCAGTTTTGTGTTGTTTGCAATACTTTTTCAAACAATCTTTCTCCATTTGTATCTTCCATAAACTGGAAGTCTTTTGATCCTTTATTTGATGTTAAAGCTAATACAATCACCCATTTCTCAGGATATATCAAAAATGGCTTAACACTATCCTCACCCATGTAAGGTGCAACAGTTACAGAATCAATATTCAAATGATCAAAAAAGCTTCTGGCATACATTTCGGACGTATTACCAATATCACCCCTTTTAGCATCCGCAATAATAAATTGATCAGGATATTTCTCCTTAATATACTTTACAGTTTTCTCAAAAGCGATCCATCCCTGTACTCCAAGGCTTTCATAAAAAGCTAGATTTGGCTTATATGCTACACATAAATCTGCCGTAGCATCAATAATTGCTTTATTAAATGCAAAAATCGGATCTTCATCATTCAACAAGTGCTGAGGGATTTTTTTTATATCCGTATCCAATCCTACACAAAGAAAACTCCCTTTCTTACGAATGTTTTCAAAAAGTTGTTGTTTAGTCATAACTATTTTATCTAAGTCTTGAAATGTCTGGCTTGTTTATCCTATAATTCACTCTCTTTCAATCGCTCTGCATTCTCAGCCACAGTCAATTGATCAATAATTGTCTGGATTTCTCCATCCATTACAGCTGATAAATTATAAAGAGTCAAGTTGATTCTATGATCTGTTACTCGCCCTTGAGGATAATTATATGTACGAATTTTTGCTGAACGGTCACCTGTCGAAACCATAGTTTTACGTTTCGATGCAATCTCATCCAACCATTTCTGATATTCTATATTATAAATACGAGATCTTAATTCAGTCAAAGCCTTAGCCTTATTTTTAAGCTGCGACTTTTCATCCTGACATTGCACAGCAATACCTGTCGGGATATGCACAACACGCACTGCCGAGTAGGTCGTATTTACAGACTGTCCACCATTACCAGAGGCACAGAATGTATCAATACGGATATCTGAATCTTTAATTTCTACATCAACCTCATCCGCTTCCGGTAATACAGCTACTGTTGCAGCAGAGGTATGTACACGACCTTGTGTTTCTGTTTGAGGAACACGCTGAACACGGTGCACTCCTGACTCATATTTCAAAACACCATATACACCTTCTCCTGAAACTGTAAATACAATTTCTTTATATCCGCCACTTGTACCTTCACTAATGCTTGTCACCTCCGTTCTCCAGCCTTTTGACTCACAATATTTAGTATACATACGGAATAAATCACCTGCAAAAATAGCAGCTTCATCTCCTCCGGTACCTCCGCGAATCTCCACAATAGCATCTTTACCATCCTGAGGATCTGCTGGAACCAACAATATTTTAATTTCTTCTTCTAACTCAGGGATACGTGTCTGGCAAGCATCTAATTCTTCTTTTGCCAACTCCCGCATGTCTGCATCGGACTCTGTATCCAGAATCTCTCTGGCTTCCGACACTCCATCAAGAGCAGCTTTATACTCATTACGCGCATTCACGATTTTCTCCAAATCGCGATATTCTTTATTCAACTTTACGTAACGTTTCATGTCTGCAATAACAGATGGGTCAGTAATTAAAGTACCAACCTCTTCAAATCTTGTCACCAGACCTTCTAATTTCTCCAGCAAAGATGTTTCGCTCATTTCGAAATAATTATATCTTGTTTTATCTACTAGCTTACTTAAAAATCGCACAAATATACTGAATTTATACGGCACAAACAACGTTTACATTCCAAACATATATATGCTACACTCCTTTATAAGACTATATAGACAACTATTTATTTCCCGGTATTAAAAAATCAAAACTGAAAATAAATAAATGGTTGCACATCCGCTGATTTAAATTGCATAACAATAATAATAATAACAGTACATACGACAGCCTTTAAAAACAAAGGTGTGCGTGTAGAAATATCCCATGCTTTGACCTCCCATTTTTTAGGAGTAAAATGTAATATATACCCCAAAACAATAAACGCACAAACTGTTTTATACCCTGCTATAAATTGGGGTAATAGCTGTGGATTAAATGAGGTGAATATGCGGTTTAACACCTGCCAACCTATCTCAAAACTTCCTGCTCTGAAGAATATCCAACCAAAACAAACCAGATGAAAAGTCAATAGGATACCTAAAATCCTTCGCCATGGTTTCATTTCCCTTCCTAATGCTTTAAATGAAGGAAATCTTTCCATTACAGCTTTATGGACTGCGAGTGATGAACCATGTAAAGCCCCCCAAAATAAAAACTGCCAGGAAGCTCCATGCCAAAGACCTCCCAATAGCATTGTGGTCAACAAATTAAAATAAGTACGCACCCTTCCTTTTCTATTTCCTCCAAGCGATATGTATAGATAATCTTTTAACCAACTCGATAATGAAATATGCCAGCGACGCCAAAATTCTGTAATAGTAGCTGATTTGTAAGGCGAATCAAAATTCTCATTAAAATGAAATCCTAATAATAATGCTATACCTATTGCCATATCCGAATATCCCGAAAAGTCGCAATATATTTGTAATGCATACCCATAGACAGCTATCAGATTCTCTAATCCTGAATACAAAAGAGGTTGATCAAAAATACGATCCACAAAGTTTAAACTAATATAATCTGAAATTACTGCCTTTTTAAATAAACCGGAAATAATAAGAAAAACTCCTCTGCCAAACATTTCTTTACTCACAAACACTTCCTTCCTTATTTGTGGAATAAAATCTTTTGCCCGAACGATCGGACCTGCAACCAACTGAGGAAAGAATGATATATAAAATACATAATCAATCCATCTGTTCAATGGCTTAATTTCTTTTCTATATATATCTATTACATAACTTATCGATTGGAATGTAAAAAATGAAATACCAACGGGTAAGAAAATTCGTTCTATATCGAAAGGCACGCGAAATATCCCTGAGAATATTTCCGCCAAAAAATTAGTATATTTAAAATAAGCCAACAAGCCTAGATTAATCATTAAACTCAGTGTTATCCATAATTGCTTAAGTCTTTTAGCCTGTGACTTATGAATAGCCTGTCCTATAAAAAAATCAGATGTTGCACAGAGTATCAGCAAAAGAAAATAAACACCACTTGATTTGTAATAAAAAAACAATGAAAACAGTGTTACGTAAAGAATTCTTATTGATCTGGTATTCTTTAAACAAAAATATAGCAAAACGAAAACGGTAAATAAAAACAGAAAGAATCCACTACTGAAAATCAAAGGATATTTAGGATTATAGATAAATAAATCTATTATTTTTTGTGTTTCTATTGAATCAATCAATGAGTTCATTAAACAGTATTATTTTGTATTATAATTCTTCCGATATATTTAAGATAGTCGGCTTGTAAATTGTTGGCGAAAATAGTGATAAAAATCAGTATCTTAAAAATCATTGCCAAAAGTTTTAAAGCAAAATAGAAGTAAATACTTACCTAAAATCAAAAAGCCTATCATACATATAATGTATAACAGGCTCTTGAAATAATTGATTAGACTTAAGCTATTGACTATCCTTATAAAATAACTAACTATACAACCAATACATCTATTAAATTAATTGATCTTTTAATTTATCTTCAAATGCCGTGAGAGCAGCTTTAGCACCTTCCCCCATAGCTATAATAATTTGCTTAAACGGAACTGTTGAGACATCTCCTGCAGCATAAACACCCGGCAAATTTGTCCGGCAGTGAGTATCTATTTCAATCTCACCGATTCTGTTTACCGAAACTTTATCCTTAAACACTGCTGAATTAGCTTGAAGACCTATCTGAACAAATACGCCATCTAAATCTAATGTTCGTATAGATTCCGTATTCCGGTCTTTAACAGTCAATCCCGATACTTTCTTACCATCACCAAGCACTTCAATACTTTGTGTATTCTTTAATATCGTCACATTCGAGAATGTTTCAAGTTTTCTTTGCAGCACCTCGTCACCTTTAAATTCGGACATATATTCTATTATATATACTTCTTTGGCAATTACTGCCAGATCTATTGCTGCCTCCAATCCAGAGTTACCACCCCCGATAACCGCAACACGTTTTCCTTTATAGAAAGGACCATCACAGTGAGTACAAAAAGCAACACCAGATCCTATATATTCACTTTCACCCGGAATATTCAATTTCCGCCAACTAGCTCCTGTCGCAATTATCACTGCAGGAGCTGTCAAAATCTCATCTAAAGAAGTATGCACCTGTTTTATTCCATCGATCACCTCAAATGTCGTAACACTGCGGTTTTCCAACAAATCAATTGAATAATCGTTAGCATGCAATTTTAAATTCTGAGCTAATAATGCGCCGGTAGTTTTTTGCACTGAGATGACATTTTCAATATCTACAGTCTCCAATACCTGCCCTCCTATTTTATTAGCAACTATAGCAACCTTTAAACCTTTTCGTGCTGAATAAATTGCTGCAGAAACCCCCGAAGGTCCTCCACCAACAACGATAACATCATAAGCTTTAGTCTCTGTTTTTATAGAAGTCGAATCAACACCCAGTTCAACAACTAACTTATCAACGATTTCGCCCAAAGAAGATTTACCTACATGTATCATTCTATCGCCAATAAAAACGGCAGGAACTGCTTGAATATTGTATTTTTCCGCCTCGTCTCTATTAATGGCACCATCAACGATTTCATGCTTTATTGATGGGTTTAATATTGATATAACATTTAAAGCCTGTACGACATCGGGGCAATTTGTACATGATAGTGAGATATAAGTACGCACAGTTACATTTCCACGTAAAGACTGGATACGTTTTACTAAAGCATCATCCGGCAAATTCTTCCCTTTACCTTCCATATTTAATATCGCCAGTAAAAGTGTCGAGAATTCATGTCCGTTAGGTACAGCTCTGAAGCATATCGAAGTTTCTACACCATCTTTAAGCAGAAATAAGCGGAAGTCGGTATCTTTAATAACTTCACATTTAATATTTGATGAACAAGAAGCAACATCTTCTAAAAGCTCAACCATTTCTGTGTTTGACGGATGAGAATTAGGTATTAATATTCGGAATATATAATTTGATTTAAGATCAGCAAATAGCTGTCTGACTTGGTCTAATAAAGAATTATCTAACATATAATTGGTCTGTTTTATCGTGAATTGATTGATTAATAAAGGCTATATAAAAACTCTGTGTAAAGAATAAAGCTGCCCATACAGAGATATATCAGAGTATGGACAGCTTAAGATCTTAAATTTAGATTTTACCTACAAGATCAATACTTGGTTTAAGAGTTTCTGCCCCTTGTTTCCATTTTGCAGGACAAACTTCGCCATCGTGACTAGCTACAAACTGAAGAGCCTGAAGACGATTGAATAATTCATCTGCATTACGACCAATGTTACCTGCTACAACTTCATAAGAAACGATTTTACCTTCCGGGTTTACAATAAATGTACCGCGCTCTGCCAAACCGACTTCTTCAATCATTACATCAAATCCACGAGCCAATACAGCTGTCGGATCTGCTAACATCGGATATTGAATTTTTTTGATTGCTGCAGAAGTATCATGCCATGCTTTATGTACAAAGTGTGTATCACATGAAACTGAATAAACTTCACAACCAGCAGCTTTAAAGTCTGCATACTTATTTGCTAAATCTTCTAACTCTGTAGGACAAACAAATGTAAAGTCTGCCGGATAGAAGAAGAAAATTGACCATTTACCTAATACATCTGCTTTAGAAACAGCTTTAAATTCGTTGTTTACAAATGCTTGTACATTAAAATCTACGATTTCTTTTCCAATTTGTGACATAATAGTATATCTTTAAGTTTTAAATAATTTGTTTGTTATATTTTCTTCGAAACACATCTCCTTTGTTTCTGATGCAAATGTATTGCAACTTCAACTCATTCTTTTTAGCTTTTCAATTGTATGTATCTATAGTAGGATTGACAAAACCTATACAATATAAAGCACAAACTACAAACAGCAAGATATAAAACTGTAACACAAATATTTACAAACAAAAAAAAGGAAAAACACTGGCTCTTCCTTTTTTATATAATAGCAACAAATTTATTTTTGAGGAGATAAAATAATAACAGAATCCTTGTGGATTGAGTACATCGAAATTCTATCTTTGACAGGATAAACAATTTGATCTTTAAATAAAGCAACGCTTCCTGTAGGTGATATATTATTAAATTCAGATTTATTTATACTCAAATTCGGATTACTCCAATTTAATTCAGCTAAATCTTTTCGAGAGTAAAAACCTAGCGTGTTTACTCCATTTAATCGTAAAAATAACAATGCTGAAGTTTCATTGTCTGCCGTTTCCATCCCCATTACGTAAGCAATCCCATTTTGAGTACTCTTATCATATTGTATTTTCTTTATATAACCTGTTTCTTTTGACTTGATACTATTCATGGAATATATATAAGTTCGCGCAGAAGAAATATCATTTACATACAATGAATCCCCTAAAACTTCCATATCATAAGGATTCACAGGATAATTGCCCGGTGTATATAATTCGTCTATATCCAGATTCAGATAATAGCTATTATTATTAACCGCGGTCCAGTTTATTGCTTTTTTGTCAAAAACACGAACTCCAACCTTAGAATCCCGGACAAAAACATAATCTTCAGATTGAGCTAATGACGTTGCAAAAGAAACTGCTCCGGACCATACACCTGTTCCCAAACGTGTAAGATAACGTCCGGAAGCACGATCGAAAATCTGAACTTCCCGATAATCTCCGCACGCTACATAAACATGCTCGTCATTAACCGATAGAGATAACGGGTCGGTTCGTTCATTATGAGTGTACACTTGTGTATATTCTCTTCTTAATAAATCATATTCATAAACCGTTTTACTTGCACGATCCCCAATATAGAGCCTGTTTTTATACACACATAATGCATATGGATTAAACGCTACTGCCTGATCTGGCTTAGGTAACTGAAACTCCTCCCGGAGAGAGTGTGTATAAACAATCGTTGAGTCATAACGTGGAATCTCAACTGTAATCACAGATTGATCCGAACATGAAGTTACTCCCAATAAAGTTGAGAATAATAGTATAATAAATATATTTTTCAGCATATCCTATCCTTATTTATTTTGAAAATACAATGTAACCTTACTCGTTTGATAGAGTTGTTCTGTTTTTTGATCATTCATATATTGAGGAGAACAGACAAAACCTCTGTATTCATCATATTTTGAATGATGCGTTCCAAGAATTTCACGACTTTCATAAGGAAGACGACCCTGTTTGCACATATATACGTGCAACTGCGAGATGCAATTTGCCCAACTGACACCTGAAGGATTTGGATATGTTAAATTGCTATCATGACTGTATCCATAACAATGACCCAACTCATGAGTGATAGCTTCCCATCCACTATAGGATGCATAATGACCGTAGAAATTCCAATCTGAGACTCCCCACGTAGCACCTCCCCCCAGTCCACCAACATTGGCCGTTCTGCCTAGATTAAAGTTCTTCTGATTAAAACAGTTCAGAATAAAATCATCATATTGCTTTTTAGTAAAAGGTTCTTTATTATTGCCTCGAAGATCAGCGCCAAATATAGTCGCAAAATTGTCAATAACTTCCTTATACTCCGGAGACGAGAGCATATAACCCATATTTGTTGTTATAACAATCCACTCTCTCGCAACGATAGCATTTAACTCTCTCCAATTACCGGATTGAGGGTTAGCCGGATCCCAGCTAAAATTAGAAAAGCCTAAACTCCAGTCGGTTTTAATTTCCTTCAACATTTTATAATGAGGACATTCACTTTGCATAGACAATAACATATCATCGGTTAAACGATCTCGCTTTATACGCACCATGTGATGATTTTGTCCTTTGTATATAGTTTCTTGTAATAAAAAAGCCGGCTTAAATTTTATTTCTCCAAAAGCAGGTACAGAATCAATATATCCGATAAATAATCGATCTTTTATTTCAGGTATATAAATAAGAATATCTATATCCGTAACAGGTTTAGCTGAATAACTGCGAAGAGAGATTGAATCACCCGCAGATGTAATACTGAGTTGTAATAATTCTTTCAACCGAAAAGATCGTAATGCTCTATTAATTACGATTGAATTCGACTCCCCAGGACTTAGAATTGAATCTTTAGATCGGGCTGGTAATTCTTTATAAATAACACGATCAACATAAGGTAATATTTCCTCCTCTAATTCATATTCGAAAACATTTGATTCATCACAGGATGAGAAAAGGTTCAAAGAAAATGCTATAACTATGTACAAAAGATACTTATTCATTCTATCGTAATTGTGTTTATGTGGTAAATTGAGTAAATTTAAAACAATTATAGTCATAATATTCGCTTATTCAAAATCAACAAACGAATATTATATATTCTGATCAATATAAAAAAGTAGATCTCTGCTTTAGATTCTCTCAAAGAATCTTACTACTAACAAAATTTGAAGTTTTATCTGCAACATCTGCAACACCTATACAAACAACTATATTATAGATAATTACGCGTTGCAGATCCAATTTCATCTGCAACCATCTGCAACCATCTGCAACAGCGAAAATCCCGATCCACAAAGGGTTTCGGGAGATTGTTGCAGATGTTGCAGATAAAACGCAAAAAAAATCTTCTGTAGTGAGCGTATAAAAAAATCCGGATACTGACTAAATTATACTGTGTATCTCTGAAAAGATACGCCGTTTCTTTTAAAAGACACACCGTATCGTTGCGAAGATATACTGTATCTTTTCAGAGATATACTCCAATTTGCCTTATCTAATCAGATTTACATACGTATGTAAATTATTTTTGGTACGTATATAAAATACTTTAGATACGTATGTAAAATATTTTTCATACGTACCAAAATCAAGACGATTACTAAAAACTGTATTTATCAGCTGATCCTTAATGAGATCATTCTTCACATCTATATTGCAATGCAAAACTTATGATACATCAAATAAAAAAAGGTGCCCTTTTGAGGCACCTTCTATATTGTGTAATTCAAGAATTACTCAGCAACAACTTCGAAAGGAATTTCTACAGAAACTTCTTTGTGAAGACGAGCGATTGCTTTATAAGAACCAAGCTCTTTAACAGCATCTTTAATGTAGATAGATTTTCTATCGATTTCGATACCTTGTTTAGCTAATTCTTCAGCAACTTGGATGTTTGTTACAGAACCAAAAATTTTGCCAGCAGCACTAGCTTTAGCTCCGATTGTTAGAGAAACACCTTCCAATTTAGCAGCAACAGCTTGAGCATCAGCTTTGATTTTCTCAAGTTTGTGAGCACGTTGGCGAAGGTTTTCTTCCAACATTTTAATAGCAGAAGGAGTAGCCATAATAGCTTTTCCTTGTGGGATTAAATAGTTACGGCCATAACCAGGTTTAACTGTTACAACCTCATCTTTAAATCCTAAATTGAAAATATCTTCTTTTAAAATAACTTGCATAGTAAATTTCCTCCTTCTGTTAATTATTTCATCATATCAGTTACATATGGAAGCAACGCCAAATGACGAGCTCTTTTCACAGCTTGAGCGATTCTGCGTTGGAACTTCAAAGAAGTACCTGTGATACGACGAGGAAGGATTTTACCTTGCTCGTTCAAGAATTTTTTCAAGAACTCAGCATCTT
>JBOFIZ010000396.1:0-41251 GCA_051650425.1 Bacteroidales bacterium | reverse complement strand
TAGTAATTGGTTTCTTGACGGCGGTAGCGTATATACTCATATTCTGATTTGCTTATTGTTTTACTTCAACTAATGAACCGTCTACTAAACGAGCTGTTCCGTTTACAACGACAGTTTGTCCGGCTTCAAGTCCGTCAATAATCTCATAGCGATCACCTAATCTGCGTCCGATATTTACTTTTGTGTGTTTTACGTTATTACCGTCAAGTACGTATACAAATCGCTCATTAGAACCACTTTGCTTAACAACAGCTTTGTCAGATACGACAATGCGCTCAATTTGTTCGGTTGGTAAAATAACACGGGCAAACATACCAGGCCTTACTTTGCTATTCGCATTTGGCAACAGAACTTCTACAGTAAATGTGCGTGTTGTTTCATCAATGGTCGGGTAAATCAAATTTACTTTACCTTTGAAGTTTTCATCTCCGTAAACGTCAAGTTTTACGTCAACGGGCATGCCTTCTTTTATTTTTGAGTAAAGTTGTTCTGATACATGGATAAGAAGTTTCACAGGTTGGATTTGCATAACAGTCAAAATAGATTGTTGTCCGTTATATAAATCTCCCGGATCGTAATTACGTTCTGTTACAATACCGTCAATAGGACTAACTAAATCAGTGTTTTCGTCTAATAGACTGAATGCATCTTTTGCAACATCATATTGGGCTTGTGCCTGATCCAATTGTTGTTTAGAAGCACCGCCTACAGCATATAATTCTTTCATACGATTATAGTCACGTTCGAATGTTTCTAACTGAGTTTTTTGCTGACTACGGTTCACCGCATCCATCTCAACCAGTTTCTGACCTTTTCTTACGCGATCACCTACTTCTACAAATATTTTTTTGATACGATTAGGTTGAGCTGATCCGATAAGGTTCTTCTTATATGGTTGAACAGTTGCTGTGAAATCGTAAATCTGTTCAACGGTTTGCATATTGACTTGCTCAACATTTACCGGATAAACTTCTTCTTTTGTTTCCTCTACTTTTTTCTCGCTACAAGATGCAACAGCAATAAGTAGTGCCAGAGGAATAAATCTCATTCTCTTCATATTCTTTTATAATCTCTTAAGTTTTCTAATTCTCTTTATCTTGGGTATAAGATGTATAATCAAAAGTGCCCAAAATATTTTCAAGTGCAGTTTTAGCACTTAGGTATTCAAAAATAGCCTGATTCCTTTGAAGCTCAGCTTGAAGTAATGCTATTTCGGCATCATTTAATTCAATGAATGTTCCCATTCCTGTTTCATATCGTTTGCGCGCGATAGTCAGACCTTTTTGAGCCATTTCTACTCCACCATCGGTGCTTTCGATTTGCTTCACTGTGCGATTGATCTGATCTTTGGCATTTTGTAATTGCATGTTCAGATTACGTTTAGTATCAATTCGCTGAAGTGCTAAAGTTTGAATTCCTGTCCGGGTTTGCTTTTGTTGATAGTATTTTACTCCCCCTTCAAAAATTGGTATCTGAAGTGTAAGCCCAATTGTCGAAAATGGGAACCAGTTGTAATTCTTAAATTTAAAATCGTCAGCCATAGCATTATACGAGTAGTTAAAGCTAGCCGCTAATGTAGGTATATGCATGAAGTGTTGCATTTGTAAAGTCTTTTTCATGAACTTCATTTCCAAATCCAATTGGCGTAACGATGTATTATTTTCAAGATTTTCTTCACCAGTTAAAGCAACAGCATACATATCTTTCTTGTACTCATTAAGAGAACCCGTGGTTTCGATCTTCATATTTTCCAATCCTAGAAGTGTTGCTAATTTCAGGCGGGAAAGAGCAACTGCACTTTCGGCCTGAAGCAGATTAGGTTCCATATTTTTTACTTGCACTTCTGCGCGAATTAAATCATATTCAGATACAACTCCTTGTTTCAATTGTTCAGCTGTGATCTGTGCATTTGATTTAGCCTGGTTGTAACTTTTAAGAATTACGTCATAAGAATCCTCAGCCAGAAGAACATTATAATATGCATCCTGAACTTCTTTGACCATATTTAATCGGGATTGTCTGGACGATTCGTATGCTTTTTCAATATCAATTGTTCCAAGCTGAACATTTTTCCAAAGACTTGGAGCAACTATAGGTAATGCAATATTGAAACCTGCCGAAAAGCTGTTGGACATACCAACTTCAACTGCAGCAGGAGCATTATCTCCTGATTCTGAATCACCCCCGGCTCCGGGCATACCTCCGCCAAATACAAACTTTTGTTTTTTAAGTGTTCGCTGATATGAACCATTTCCACTAATGTTGGGTAAAAGATTGCCTATCTTTTCCTTTTTAGCAAAGCGTTTGATTTCAATTTGTTTATCAGCTATTTGAATAGTCGGACTTTCAGTAAGTGCTATTTCTAGCGCTTGTTCTAAAGTCAGTTTCAGATTCTGCTCTTGATCTTGAGCCTTAAGCACTAAAGAGCTAAGACACAGAAAAGCAACAAATCCGCCACGTTTAATCCATCTTTGATACTTCATATTCATCTGTCCAATTATAAATTCTATTTTTGAATTCCCTTTTTTGAGTAATAATCATCTATAAGCATTAAGCCTTTTTCGGTTGATATTCCACGAATAAAGATCATAATCATTGTTTCGACTGTTTCAACAATTGAGAAATTTCTGGCAACAGGTAGATCTGAAAACCATAGAAATTCGAATTGACTTTTAAGTAATAGCATAGCCAGTTCTGGATTTATGTCTTTTCGGATTAATCCTTCATCAACTCCCTGTGTTAGCATTTTAATCATGCTTCCTGTTTTTTGATTCTGAGCAATTTCATAATCTGAAAAAACCTGTGGGTGATACTTTTTTAGGTCACGGAAAAAATTTCGATTGAAACTTTTGAAATACACAGAGACATTTTCGATAAATAAAAAGAATAGCTCCAGTACATTTGTAGCATCTTTCATTGCCTGTTCTCTGTTTTCCTCTCCTTTAATAGAACACAAACTCATACATTCACGAACAAGGCTTTCTTTGTCCTTGAAGTTTTCGTATAAAGTTCGTTTTGAGATTCCCATGTGTCGCGCAATTTCGTCCATTGTTACTGACTTAATACCATTAAGTGCAAATTGTTCGAAGGCGACTTCAATAATTCTTTCGTTTAAATTCATATTTTTAGAAATACTTGACGGAGGCAAATGTATGGAAAAACTTCAAAAACAAATAAAGTTTTCATGTTTTTATTGCGTTAAATAATATTTACGAAACAATTTGATTCTATATGCTTTTCTATTTGTCAGATAGAGGTTTAAATTATTTACTGATAAATTATATATTTGTTATCTAGGAATTCAAATTCAGAATATATGGAAGGCAATTTTAATTTTCCCGTCATAAATAAAGGAGCAAAATGTTTTAGTTCGTTATCACCTGATGAGCTCAACGAACTGATTAAGCATAAGACACAGGTAAGCTATCGTAAAGGAGATATGTTATTGAAGCAAGGAGTCTTTTCATCAGGGATTATGTTTGTTTTAGAGGGATTCGTAAAAGAGTTTATAGAAGGTCCGAACTCGAAAAAAACTAGTTTAAGAGTTGTAGGATCGGGGGATTTTTTAGCATTGTCAACTTTATTCAGTAGCGATAAAATGCCATATTCGATTGCCGCTATGACAGATGTAACGATTTGCTTATTTGATAAAGATTTTATCCTGAATCTTATAAAGACAAATGCACAGGTAGGTTTTCAGCTGGTACAACGCTATAGTGCTATGGAACAGAATTTTTTCACACTTCTGAATGATCAGATATATAAACAAATGCATGGTAAGGTTGCAGGTTCTCTGTTATATCTCTCAGCATTTGATAATGGTGATTTGTTCGATGTATTGACGCGTAAAGATTTAGCTGAGTTTTCATCAATTACTGCCGAGAATCTGATTCGTGTACTTAAAAGTTTCGAAGCAGATGGATATATTGAGCTTAAAGATAAATCAGTAAGGATCTGTAATGCCGATGCTCTTCGTAAGATTTACGAATTGGGATGATCTTGCTGGATTTTAGTTGTTTATAGTGGAAATAAACAGTGTCTGAATTTTGTATTTATCATAACTATTTGTATATTTGCAGCCCAATCAACAAAAGTTAGATTTTATATACCACATGCAGAAATATAAAATATTGGTTTTAGACTTGGATGGTACACTGACTAACTCGAAGAAAGAGGTGTCCGAAGAGAATAAAAAGACGCTTATTGAAGCTCAGAAAAATGGAGTGAAGATAGTATTAGCTTCCGGCAGGCCTACCTATGGAATTGTGCCTATTGCACAGGAACTTGGGATAGAGCATTATGGAGGGTACATTCTTTCTTTCAATGGCGGTACAATTATTAACTGGGAGACCAAAGAAACTGTTTACGAATCTGTTTTGCCAAATCATGTAGTTCCCGGACTATATAATGAAGCAAAAGATCATGGCTTTACAATTCTTTCTTACAAGGATGATCATATCATTACCGAGAACAAGGATGATAAATATGTAGGCGTTGAGGCGCATCTTAATAAGATGGCAGTAAAAGAAGTTTCTTGTTTTTTGAGTGCAGTACCACGAAGTTTACCTAAATGTTTGATTGTAGGTAATCAGGAAGAATTAGCAATTCTTGAAAAGAAGATGCAGTCGAAATATGGCGAAGAAATGAGCATATATCGTTCAGAACCTTTCTTTCTTGAATTGATGCCACAAAATATCGATAAAGCTCAGTCACTCCAGCGGTTATTAGATCATTTGTCGTTGACAAAAGAAGAAATGATTGCTTGTGGTGATGGCTATAATGATCTGACTATGGTCGAATTTGCCGGATTGGGAGTAGCAATGGCAAATGCTCAGGATGCAGTTAAAAATGTATCTGATTATATCACGTTATCTAATGATGAAGACGGGATAGCCCATGTTGTTAAAAAATTTATTTTAGAAAACGGACATTCACCAAACGCGTAATCACTGCTCACACTTATATCTGAGGCTTCTTTCTTTTGAAAGTAGCCTCTTTTTTTAACTATTCAAAACTGTTTTAATGATGAGAAAGATTGTAGATCTTGACAACTGGGATCGTAAAAGTAACTATATGTTTTTCAAAGACTTTTTGAATCCTTCTTTTTCTGTAACTTCCGAGGTTGAGTGCGGTGAGTTATTTGCTGCGGCTAAAGAAAATAAGTTTTCTTTTTTTCTTGCTTATGCTCATTCTATATTGAAGGCCTCCAATTCGATTAAAGAGTTGAGATATCGCTATGATGAGGTGACTTCACAGATTTATCTATATGATAAGTTAGAATTGCTTAGCCCGATACAAGTGAATGAGGAAGGAAAGTTCTTTACTGTACGTTTGCCTTTCGAGTCTGATTTTAAGATTTTTCATGATCAGGCTAAAGCTATTATCAATGCCATTCCGAAAGAGAATGATCCCTACAATGCCGAATTGAATCCCGAGACTGATAAACTGGGTCTGATTCTTATCAGTGCAACTCCCAAGTTGTATTTTACCTCCATAACGACTACGCAGAAGGCAAGACATGGAGCCGATTATCCCTTAATTAATGTCGGTAAGATGGTGATGCGTGAAGGACGTCAGGTGATGCCGGTTGCGATCACTGCTAATCATAGTTTTGTTGATGGTTTTCATATTTCACTCTTTTACGAGCGTATAGAGGCAAATATGAAGCAGATCGTAGCAGATATTAATAAATAAGAAAGATAAAAGCAGTTACATGATCAGATTAAATCATGTAACTGCTTTTTATTTATTGATAAAGAAGGGATTCTTTATTGCCCAATTACTTTTAGCTCAGAATTACCCGAATATCCACAATATTGTGGTGTATAGATTGATTTTACCGTTGCAATACCCGATTGATATTCACCTGCCCGGTCTAGCCATACTTTATATTCGATCACGCTTGTACCACGAGGTAAGGTATCGATAAAGAAGTTTACAGATGATTCTTTTACTTCTTTATAGTAGAAAACAGACTTTCCTGTCTCAAATCCCGACAACTCATCTTGTGGCTCAAAGCAAGCTGCTAACTGATCGCTGACCTCCACAAAATTCATGGTTTTGTCAGAAGTGATGGTTAATCTTACAGTTAGTTCATTGCCGATTTTATTGTTCTGAGAAACTCCTGTAATCTCTTTGCGAATACTCAAGCCACTCTGCTTACTTTCATTTACTTTCTTAACCGGTGTTTCAAATGTTCGGTATAAAGCCCCATAAACAGGCATATTTGATTGGTTCTCTATGCGAATCCGTCCATTAGCGCTCACAATTTCATCGGTTGTCAAAATCATTGAAACCAGATTCGGGGCATTTGTATTCAATCGATTGTTTCCTAAATACAGTTGCATGTCTCCGTTTGACTTTATCGGATTTGCTCCTTGCATCGTTAATGCGAAAACCGCATCCAGCGTTTCAACGCCCGTTCTCCATAGACGAGTCTCTTTTTGAGCAATCAGCCAAAGTTTCATTTGTTCGAAACGTGCCGGATCTTTTGCCGGCGTATTATAAAATAATTGCATTACAGCGACCTGTGTAGCAATCTGATCCGTCTTATTAGAAGGGAACCAGAACCCATTTAATTTAGAACTTACTCCATAATTAATTATAGACTTCACTATTTGATTTGCTTCTTCACCAAAACCGTAGTTATATAATACATTCGCTAAAAGCGCTTTCGAATATAAGGATGTTCGTGTCCAGCTGTATTTGGCCTGACTAATCCAGGCTTTATGTACTTTAAGTGTCTCTCCCGCCAGTGGAATATCATTATACAGGCTTCTCACATAAAGCATCATAATTTGTAGAGAACTCAAAGGTTCTGTAGATCTGTCAGTCTTACTTTCTTTTGATATTTCTACAAAGCTCTGATCAACAAATCTCAGTGCCTCAATCTGAAGCATTTTTTCAAGTTCGCCATATTCAATTACACCTAATTGAGTCAACTCGCCCATCCGACGAAGGACATTCAAAGTCTGGAATAAAGACGAAGGCATACCCGGAAACCAGGAGAATCCACCATCCGGATTTTGTAACGCTTTAAGATTATTGAATGCATTAGAGCGTAAATACTCCATTTGTCCGGGAAGATATAAGAGAGATAACTGTTGTAATTGTTTTTCTATAAGTTCTTCACTACTTACCCAAGGTGTACTCGCTGTTTTATTGTTTAACGGATTATTTAGCAGTTTCTCTTTTACTGCATTTTCAAATTCCGGATTAGCCTTAGCAATTGCTTCACCAAGTGTATTGGCATAATACGCACTTATCCAGCCGTCAGCCGATTTATTTGTAGGCTGCAATAATGCCGACAATGCATCTGCAACGAACCAGGCCGGATTCTTAACCAATTCCAGTTTGAATTGCGACTGCTGGTTTCGTAATGTTCGCATATCAGGAACTTTGTACACGAATGACTCAGTGCTTTCTGCAGGAGTGTTCAGAGATATAGTTTCTGTCAGTGCAATATCTGCGGACATTACCGGTACACGGAATTGTTCACCATCAGAGAAATCGCCACTTGTAGCTTTTAGTCTGACAATTATTTCTTTGCAATTTGTCGGAATTGTAACAGAGAAATTTAACGCATTTACTTGTTGAGGATTTGCAATCTCTTTTTCTGTTTGACTAATTATCTTATTAGAAATCGGATCAATTAGTTCAAAACTTACAATTGCCTTATCTGTTGGTTTATTCAGATAAGAGAGCGTTGCATTAATTTGTGATTCATCACCCTGACGCAAAAAATCCGGTTCATTCGTTTGAATCATTAAAGATTTCTGAGCAGTAAAGGTATATTCCTTTTTACCGATTTGCATATCAGGCGTATTGGCTATCGCAACAAACTTCCACTCCGTAATTAAATCCGGTAAAGTAAACGAGAACGAGGTTTCACCATTTTCGCTTGTCGGGATATTCGGATAGAAAAATGCACAATCAGCAAAATTAGTACGCAAACCTGCTGCTACTCCATTCTGGATTTTTGCTGAAGAAACTCCGTATCCAACGACGATATCATGTTCAGTATTCTCAATATTCAGAGATTCAATTCGGTTTATACCACGTACAGCCATTTTGTTCATTAACGGATATTTCATACTAAAATTTCTGTCTGAGATGAATCCGAATTGAATAAGCGTATTATATACTCCATTCCAAGCCTCTATAGGCTTCTCAATGTTCATGTAATTCATTCCGAATCCGTTGGACGAAATAATATTTAATGCCGGATTTGATTTAATCAATGATACATTAAACGGAGTTTTATAAGGCATATATGTATCCAATGCTTTATCATACATATAGGCTAAGACGGACTGATCTATATTTGTTTTACCATTCTTGCTTATACGAAGTGTCCAGTTTTCTTTTGCTCCCGGAGTTAATTTATCTCTGAATGTACTTAACGAAACATCCAGTGAATCCAGCTTGACTGCATTGTTATAGTTGTAAGTTTCTGTTTTGAAGTTGTAATTTCTGACAGTAGTCATTTGTGCGGATGCATAAACACCTTCCGGAAGTTCGGGTAAATCAAGGCTTAACATTCCTTTCCGAAGTCGAAGCCATTTGTACTCACTCTCTTTATCCGATCTGCTTAGCGCATACAACACATGTAATTCCGGTTCGGATGTTACCAGGTAAATTCGATTCTTACTCTCTTCCGAAGGAATAACCATCAGTGTTGTATCGATCGCTAATTCTTTTTTTGCTGAGTTGTACAGAATAATATTCTTAGAAATTGTATCGTTATCGTAGGATACTTTCAACTGATATTCACCGGTTGCAAATTTCCTGAAATCACTCCATAGGATCGGCTCATTACTGTTCCAGACACCCTGACTTATAGTGTGCTTTTGGTTATTCAGAAGCTCCCATCTGCCAGTGACTTCCAGATTCTGATTGGTCAGATTACGTGCCGTTACATTGACTTCCGGTTGAGCTTTACTCAAATCCATAAATGCCGGGGCATTGACCGTTAATCGGTATTTTTTATCCGAAACTATCAGAGCTAAAGACTGGCTCTGCGTTTCACCCTTTTGATCGGTTGCAGTAGCGGTTAACTGTAAATTCCACATCTGAATAAACCGATTTGTTCGAACCTTATCGGGTGTTGTAACTACGAATGAGAAATTACCTTCATCATTTGTTTTGATTTCTCCTTCGATAGAAAAGTTCATTTGTTGATCGCGCGCACCAAAGAAGAAACGATAAAGTGGAGTATAATTACCACTATAGGATATCGTCTGATTTCTCAGCGGTAACCCATTATAGGAATAAGCTTTTCCTGTAATATGTATAGGCGTATTCAGGCTATAAGTCGAATCAGGCTTATTTAGCTGAATCATAAAAGTCGGAGCTTTATAGTCCTCTACCTGGAAAGAGGCAC
Source organism: Bacteroidales bacterium (assembly GCA_051650425.1). Classification (GTDB taxonomy): domain Bacteria; phylum Bacteroidota; class Bacteroidia; order Bacteroidales; family UBA7332; genus UBA7332. The sequence goes on along the minus strand of JBOFIZ010000396.1, from coordinate 31,869 downwards.
TGCTTTGAATCTCGTTTTTGGATGTTTTATTCAGATATGCCACTAATTGATGGTTGCCGTTCAATCCAAACTGAGGCAGGTGAAATCCTCCCCATGCTGTACCGTATTTATCAGTTATAATTTGTGTTGAATCAATTATTTTGTAATTGGTATCATATAGGTACACCAAACCTTGCACATTGCTCAAAGCCTGTGCATTTTTATTTGTAGCCTCCCAGCTCCATAGTTTAAACCGAACTGAATCTCCTGGTTTATAAATCGGTTTATCTGTCAGTAAATGAGATGTACGTATCTGCTCATTTTTGTTCGGTTTCTGAGTCTGGAATAAGAATGTTTTTATAGATGGCGTAGTACCCTTACGAATAGCATAATAATTTGTTTGATAATGATTTTCCTTTTTGTTCATCACATCAGGAATCTCATAAATACCGTTATGTAGTGCATATTCCTTTATAGTTTTGTCCTGATATAAGTAGACAGATCCTTTTTTTATAGGTTCTCCCGTTCTGAAATCAACACCGATAATCCGATTGCTGACTTGATAACCTATTCCTTTTGATGCGGTGATAGTCTGTTTATAATCTCTTTCTTGTCCATCATCAGGTACAATATTCCACGTTCCATCCGAAAGTTTTGGTAGCAGAAGGATTTCCTTTTCAAAAGTATATTTCCCAGGATTTGCCAATACATAATTCTGATTAATACTTTTCTTTTCTTTAGCATTCTCAAAATTAAGCGTAAACTGCTTCATGAGATAGCTATTTGCTTGAAATGGAGTTGCTGTATTCGGATAAACCTGATAAGGGAAAGATAATCTGCTGATCGGATTATTCAGAATGGAAAGCTTATAGTTGAAAGATTCTGAGAAATCCGACTTCGGGAACCGCTTAATGTAACCTTCTAGGAGCTCAATCTCTTTTTGTTTATCCTGATTGAAATACCTCGATAAAAGCAATCCCGATTCCGGTATCTCTTTGTATTGTTCATACAGTTTTAATAATTCTGTACAGTAATCGTCGAACGATTGATCATTACTGATTCGCAAAAACTGCGCATACATGCGTGTAGGCACAGACGAACTCTTTTCCAGCTCGTTCAGGTAATTATTTGTTAACTTACTTAGCTCTTCATCCGAAGTTCTGTTGTTTTTGTATTGCGATACAAATAAGAATCTCAGATAGTCACCAAGCGTAGGTGCTATAATCTCCGTGAAAGAATTTAGCCTGATGATGCTGCAAAAACCCGACACAGGTTCATTCTTCATTGTTTTCAGACATTTATTCAGATTGTCTAAAACTACACATTCGGGTTTCTTTAAAAGAACAGGGTAGTCCTTAGATAGAAAATACATATACCCGATAGCCTTATACGAAGGACTATGGAGCTGTTCTACCCAATCCAGAAAAGCCTTGAGATTAGCCGTTTGATTGTTTAGATTAAGCTGAGTCTGGTTGTTGTATTGATATATAATGGCTCTTAGAGCAACATCATCGTTACCCGCTTTCAAGGCTAAAGGTATGATTGAATCGGTCAAAGAGATTACTTGTTGTGGTTGATCCAGTGAATCAGCCAGTTGTATCTGAATCAGCCAGTCCGGAAAACTGTTCAGCGTGACCGTTTTATTATCACTTCCGTTTTGAGCTATAGATACAAACGGACAGATAGCCAAAGTGATAGCGCCAAGTATAAATCTGGAATTTTTCATGACGTATATTGTGTTTAGTTAGTTACAGGTGTGCAATGTATATATATAATATTAATTTCCAATGTTAAACATTCGCAAATGATACAATCTGGATAAAAAAGCGGCTTAATCTGTTAGTTGTAATAACAAATTAAGCCACCTTAGCTCACTGACTGTTTTGAATTATATGTTCTGACACAGCCGGCATATATTTTCACCGAAGGAGTATTCTCAAAATAGTATACTATTTTTCAGAAGCCTCTTTCTTAGCTATTTCCTCCTCTTTTTTCTTAAGCAGATTCAGTTTAGCTTCTGCTAATCGTCGTTCTTCAACAAGGTTTTGCATACTTTGCAGATAAGAAGAAAGTTCTACAGATTGAGCAATCGCCTTTTTTTGCTCAGGTAGGAGAGAAGTTGCTTCTTTTTTGTCGCCAATGAACAATAGATTGATGGGCTGATCCTTAAAGTCGGCAATAAAACCGGTTGCTCCACCATCATTTTTCAGATTATAGGTAACGCGTTCATGATATGCTCCGTCATCTTTAAAACGATAATTCCGACCTCCGTCATAAGGGATAGCCTCTGTTTCCGCATAGGAACCATCTTTCAGACTTACCTTAATCCGGTTGTGATTCAACGGGCTCGTACCATTATATACACTGATCAGTTGTAGTGTCCCATTCTCAAAAACCTCTGCACGCAGATAATTATGATTAAGGTTACGGTCCAAAGTCAGCGATTTCTGTACGTATCGTCCGATTTGATCATATTCTTTATCTAATTGAAACTGGAACTGTTTTTTCAGACTGTCTGATTTATGTGTATAAACTGTAAGCATCGAATCACAATACGCGAAGTTCCGTTGTTGTTCCTGAAACTCTATTTTACGCATTAAACGGATACTCTTGCGAATGACATCAAACTCCTTCGGATACTGATTGCGTATGGAATCAATCTCACGTTTGGCTAAATTATAGTCACCCTGCTCAAATAAAGAAAGGGCACTATTATATCGTTTTTCGGCATCTTCTTTATTGCCCGAGCAAGCCGATAAAATGCATACAAAGGCAATAGGGAATAAAATTCTTTTCATATCTGAGTTTAATTGATATATTACTTCTTAGCTGACTGACGTCTGAATTCAGCACAGATAATAGATGTGGCCACACCGACATTTAATGATTCACACATAGGTTTCTCATTAGGATATCCCGGAATAAGAAGTTTCTTTGTTACCAGCTTCTCAATCTCTCCCGAGATACCGTTTCCTTCATTACCCATCACAATGATACCCTCCGGCGTAATCTCTTCATTGTAAAGATTTGTTCCATCCAGGAAAGTACCATAAACAGGCAGGTTCGTCTGACTCAATAGTTCAGGTAGATCCACATAATGAATTTTAATTCTGCCCAGAGCGCCCATTGTAGCCTGGATGGTTTTCGGATTGTACATATCAACCGTTTCTTTCGAACAGATTATATGCTCAATGCCAAACCAGTCTGCAATCCGGATAATCGTACCCAGGTTTCCGGGATCCTGCACTGTGTCAAGAGCCAAAGTAAGTTTCCCCTTTAAATCTTCAGGAGTCAATGCATATTGTTTCTGATAAAACACTCCGATAGCCTGCTGAGCACTTTTCTGAATGCTCAGCTTTTCCATAGATGTTTTATCCGTAATGATCAGTTCTTCGGTCTTTGGTGTAAAGCCCAGCTGATCCAGAAAATCCTGTGTGCAAACCAATATCTGGCAACCACAGGACGATAACAGATCTTCTACTAAACGATTCCCCTCAGCAGCAAAGCAGCCTGTTTCTTCCCGATGCTTCTTTTTCTGTAAGGATTGGATATATTTTATTTTGTTCTTTGTCAGCATATAAGAAATACTAATTTCTTGCAAATATAATGTCTTCCGATGAGTTCTTTTCATACAACTGACTTTTAAAATAGAAATAGAATCCGAATTTTAGGAAAGTTTGACGAATAGAAGTCAATTCGCTAAACACCGAAAGCGTATCTTTGTACTATGAATAAAAAAGAAAACAAACAGATTGAAGCGATTATCCATAAGTTAGGATTTGAATCGCTTAAACCGATGCAATCGGCAATGGTTGATGCTTGTCGCAAATCTGACGATATAATACTTCTTTCACCTACCGGTTCAGGAAAAACATTGGCTTTCTTGCTTCCTGTAGCAGAGAAACTTAATCCAGAAGTCAAAAACAAAACTCAGGTACTTATTCTTGCACCTGCCCGCGAACTTGCTCAGCAGATTGAACGTGTATTCCGCGATATGGGGACAGGTCTCAAAGTCGTTTGTTGTTATGGAGGTCACTCGCTAAAGGTTGAAAAAGACGAGTTAATCGAAGCTCCGGCTGTCCTTATCGGGACTCCCGGTCGTATCCTTGATCACATGGAGCGCGGACGTATTGATATTGAATCAATCAACACATTGATTCTCGATGAATTTGATAAAGCCCTTGAATTAGGATTTACGGAAGAAATGTCTGCGATCATTGCAAAGCTCACAAACGTGAAAAGACGTATGCTGACTTCTGCTACTGATGCTGAGATACCTGAATATACAGGCATGGTTAATCCTGAGAAGCTGAACTTCCTTCCCGAAGTAAACCAATCTAAGGGGCTTGTCTTGAAACAGGTAAAAAGTCCCGAAGCAGATAAACTTGATACACTTTATCGTTTGCTTTGTGAAACAGGTTTAGGTAAGAAGCTAGTGTTTTGCAACTACCGCGAAAGCGTTGAGCGCGTAAGCGACTATCTACTTGAGCAAGGTATTCCGAATTCATTCTTTCATGGAGGAATGGAGCAACCCGAACGTGAACGTGCCCTGATTAAGTTCCGTAACGGAAGTACACACGTCTTTGTTTCTACAGACTTAGCTTCACGCGGATTGGATATTCCTGAAATTACAGATGTTATACACTATCATTTGCCAAACAGTCAGGATGCATTTATTCACCGTAACGGACGTACAGCCCGTATGAATGCTGAAGGAGCAGCTTATTTGATTCTGGGTCCTGATGAATATTTGCCCGAATATGTAGATGAAAAGACACCGTTCTATTCATTATCACCTAAAACTCCTGCCGTTCCGGTAGCTGAGTGGGTTACACTTTACATCGGTAAGGGTAAAAAAGATAAACTAAGTAAGATTGATATCGTAGGATTCCTTATTCAGCAAGGAGGATTACAAAAATCGGATATCGGTATTATTGATCAGAAAGAATTTCATTCCTACGTAGCAATACGCCGTTCCGAAGTTAAATCACTACTGAATCGAATCAAAGATCAGAAAATAAAAAAGATGAAGACTAAATACGCTTTATCTCTTTAGAAATAAAAAAAGAAAGCGGATGTGTAATTGACACTTCCGCTTTCTTTTTTTATTTAGATCAGCCTTGACAGGCTTCAGTTTCGATTATTCCCAACCTGGATTGTTAGGTGCCAGATTCGGATTTAAGACTAATTCTGTAGTTGGGACCTGGAATAAATAGTATTTATCTAACCAACCTTTACCTTCTGTAAGAGGATTGTTGTAAAGATAAACATAACCTTCAGCTAAAGGTCCGTTTACACCGTCAGATGTACCTGTTGATTCATTTAAAAGCGTCATGCCTGAAGGCAGATCTTTTTTCTGAATCCAGATTCCCTTATGTGTTTTGTTAAGGAACCAAGGTGCCATTCTCCAACGGCGAACGTCGTAAAAGCCGAAACCTTCACCCATTAGTTCAATAATCCGCTCTCTGCGTATTTCCCACAAAAGTGGGTCCAGCATAATACCACTGTCATTACCTTTCGGATAATACTTAGCACGATTCGGGTCAAAGTTCCCGTTAATGCTTGCTACATCCATAGCTGCGACACCTGCGCGTGTGCGAAGTTTATTGATTGTTAAATCAGCTACAGCCTGATTGAAAGAACCAGCTTCGTACATGGCCTCAGCATAATTCAGCATAACTTCCTCTATTTTGAAAATTGGTTTATCAGCTGTATTAAGCGCTCCGTTGTTGAAACTCTTCTCCCAGTTTGACCAGTTTTTCCATACGTAGTATCCTGAACGGCAGGTAACGAATGCACCGGTACCTAATCTTGGAATCTCAGGAACCAAAGATGCAGACCAGTTCTGACCCGGTAAACGTTTCATACCAATACCCGGATTGCTGCACGACGTATTAGCACCCATGATGTCGATATATTCACGATCAGCAGGATTATCTGTATAAGACCATGTTTTAAATTCACCGCCACCTTGCTTAACTTTATACGGAGGCATAATGACATGATACATACGTGGGTCGCGATCCCGGAAAGTCTCATACATTGTTTTATCTCCGTGATACCCCGAAGTTTCATTTTCAATAGGTTTTCCGTTTTTCATCAGATACAAGTCAACAATTTCTTGTCCCATTTCGATATTATGAGACGAGGTATGTTCCATGTAGCTGAAATTACAAGGTGCGATATCTGTAACATATTCTTTATAAAGAATCATTCCCGGAATATTAGCTAAACTTTCAGTAGTCCATAGCTCTCCATATCCGGCAGCAGGTTGACCGTCTGTTCCTGTATATAGGGTAGGATATTTATCTATTAAGATTTTAGATACACGAATACACTCCTGAAGCAATTCTTCATAGCTGCCCGCCTCATGGTATTTTCTCCATGTAGCTTCGCGTAAAGTAAAACGAGAGATAGCAACTTGAACACACTCTTTATTGATCGTGTTTTTGCCATCGCGGGATTCGAAATTTCCAATATTCTCTTCTGCCCATTTCAGATTTTTCAGGATATTGGCTGCAACCTCCGCACGTGGAGTACGAGGGCCGTAAGCCTCCGGAGAGCTTTCTGTTAATACTTTATCAATCCATGGAACATCTCCGAAACGATCGATAAGCTCCATATACCAAAATGAATGGAAGAAGTATCCGACAGCGCGCCAATGGTTTTTCTCTTCCTGATTCATCTCAGCATTGTCAACATGTGACATCATAATGTTTATTCTGCGTATGAAAGAAGAAAAATCCCAGCCATTTCCTGATGCGACACTGTTTACCGTTTGGAAAGCATATTTATTAAATCCGCTTGGAGACTTATGTCCGAGATATCCAGCCCATCGATCACCCTGATAATGCGAATCTTGTCCGGCATTTTTTACAGATGTAGCAATCGTATTGTTGGAAAACATATCGTAACAAGGCCACATGAAAGCCTTGAAGTTATCGTATGATTTAAATGCATTCTGCTCCGTCAGATCGGTTACCGGATATTTTTCCAGATAACTGTCATTACAGCTTGTCAAAGCTAATGTAGCCATCAAGGCTAAGTTTAATATTTTATTTTTCATTCCAATAATCAATTAAAGAGTTACGCTGATACCAAAAGAGATTGTTCTGAAAGCAGGATAGTTCCATGAGAGTGTTTCAGGGTCTATACCTTTTGGTAATTTTGAAAATGTTGCTAAGTTCTCGATACTTACAAATCCTTTCAATTGGTTTAGTGTCCATTTTGAAATGATGGACTTAGGTACATTGTAAGCTAGCGTTACGTTCTTAATACGGAAATATGAAGCATTCGATAAGTATTTGTCAGACGTACGATAGTTTGATCCCATATTTCCATAATCGCCATAGATACGTGGAAACTTCGCATCAGGATTAGCTGCCGTAAAATTGCCTCCTTCAAAGTCAACCGGTTGCCAGTAGTCTGAAAGACCATTGTATAAAGGCGTAAACTTGTAATCTGAATACATTGGGAAAGTCAAGGCATTGGCAATCCATGCATCTCTTTTACCTACACCTTGCATAAAGATGTTTAAGTCGAAATTCTTAAAATTTCCTCCGACGGTGATACCATACTGATAACGTGGCATATTATTACCAATTATTTTTCGGTCACCGGCATTATCATAAGTATTATTACCGCTTGTTATTAAGTTTTCGCCACGGTCGTCGTCTTGAAGATTTTTGAATTTTAGATCTCCCGGACGAGGATTATATCCGTCCAGTTTAACTACACCTTCTTTTAATTTCCAAGTGGTAGTATTTTCGAAATCATCGACCGTATAGAAGCCATCAGCTACATAACCCCAGATTTCACCCATTTGCTGACCTTCATAGAAATTTGAAAGCAGCTTTGATTCGTTGGCATTGTATTTTGTGATTTTAGATCGATAATCCGAGATGTTGAATCCAAGACGATAGTTAAACTTTCCGATGTTATCTCTCCAGTTTATGCTTAATTCCCAACCATTTGTACGCATATCAGCTGTGTTCTGATAAGGAGCGTCAGCACCAACAACTTCCGGTAACTGCATACCCGGTGCAAGCATTCCTTTCGTGTCACGTTGATACCATTCGATTGTACTGGTCAGACGGTTGTTAAGCAAAGTCATATCCAATCCGATATTTGTGCTGGCAACCTTTTCCCAAGTGAAGTTTGAACTGACTAACGATGGTAAACTTGAAATAGCCGTAACATAATCGCCATTACCTAACCAGCCATTGTATTTGTTGTTTACAGCCATTGTAGGCGTAAACGCATAAGCCGGAATGTTCTGGTTCCCGATTTCCCCGTAAGAACCGCGCAACTTCAATGCATCTAACCAGCTCCGTGTCTTTGCCATAAATTTTTCTTCACCAACTTGCCATCCTGCGGATACAGATGGGAAGAAGCCGAAACGATTGCTTTTCGGAAATTTTGAAGATCCGTCGTAACGTCCGTTTGCTTCTAATAAATATTTTTCTTTGAAATTATAGTTAAAACGGAAGAAACCTCCTCTCACTGCGTATTCATTATAAGAATCAGTAACTTTGATTGTTGAAGTTCCTGCACCCATAGACGGGACATCAATAACTGCCTGTCCGTAAGAGTATGCATCCAGAAGCTCCAGATAATTTGATTCCTGGTTGAACCCGGCCATAAAATTCATTTTGTTTTGTCCGAAAGACAAACTGTATGAACCATAAATATTCAGCGCATTGTAATTTTTGTATTGTTTCTGTTTGCGCAAATAGTCATTGGTAGGTGTTTTGTCTTTACCTCCCTGTATAGTAGTATATTCTGTAGAGCCTGTATACCAGTGATAATCATACATATCTTTATCGAAAGTGTACTCTAGATTCAATTGCAAGTCTTTCATCGGACTGACAATCGACTTTAAGAAAATTCGAGGATTATCTTTCAGATTTGTAGAAGGATTAGACCATTCAATCTGATTTTTTGCAGTCATTGAAGGAAGATCCTTATCAGCTCCTGTGATAGAACCCGGTATTATTCCTTCCGGATAGTATGACCCTAATCTTAATGAATATATAGCACCCAGAGCAGATGACGGTAATGAGCGTTTACTGTGTGCATAGCTGATATTAGCTTCTTGCGTAAACCATTTCGTAATATCAGCCGATAAAAATGCACTAATATTAAATCGATCAAATTTATCTTTATCACCGATGATAATACCATCACTCATCACATAACTTCCCGATAAGCGATAACGCAATTTGTCAGTACCTCCCGATGCCGAGATATTGTGGGTCATCTGAAAACTGTTTGTCAGAAAGTTTTTCGTAAGATCTTTCTCGTTCAAGTAGTAAACCCCTCCATCTGCATCTTTATAAATACCATCTCCGACAATGGCGAATTGGCTTGGATCTTTCTTGTAATCACTTAAGTACTGCATCCATTTGGTGACACTTGGCGAACCGATCGACCAGTATTGATCACCGGCTGCGTCGCGATAAGCCTGAAGAAAATCCATCAGAGGAGCTTGTTCAGGAAGATTCATAGCATTTCCAAAACCGAAGTTATTATTGTAGTTGATCTGAAAACGTGTTTCGTTTTTAGGTCTTTTCGTTGTGATAAGAATTACTCCCCCTGCTGCTCTCGCGCCATAAATTGCAGTCGAAGCAGCATCTTTAAGTACAGTAAGTGTTTCTATATCTTCAGGATTCAACATATTCATGTCTCCTTCGACATTGTCAATTAAGACAAGCGGAGCAATTGTGGCACCGTATTTACCATCTGAATTCTTAGCACCGATCGTATAGGCTCCCCTGATCTGAAAGGATTTACCTGTTCCAGGTGCATTTCCACCGCTGCTTACCAACAACCCCGGAACAGTTCCCTGAAGGGCATCGCCTACACTCAGAATAGGTCTGTTAGCAGTGATTTCATCCATTTTGACAGACGATACGGCACCGGTCATATTGGCTTTCTTTTGAGAACCAAAACCTACGACAACGACCTCTTCCAAAGCCTTCGAGTCTTCTTTCAAAATGATTTTGAGATTCTTCTGATCTTTTACCGAAATGTCTTGTGGGGTGTAACCCATGTAGGAGATTGTTAGAGTCGCATTTTTAGGTACTTCTAATGTGAAATTGCCATCAAAGTCTGTGACTGTGCCTGTCGCTTGTCCTTTCACTACGATTGTGGCTCCAATAATCGGTTCTCCTTTTTCATCTGTAACTACTCCACTGACGGAGTGTGATTCATTGACTTCCAGCGAAGTATTTGTCGGGTGTGTTTTGAAACTATTCGCCGGCAATGAATAAGCCGATGTTGCACTCAGTACTCCGGAAAGTATTAAGAGCAAAGTCTTACTGTCTTTTTTCATTCATTAAATATGTTTGTGTTCTGCAATTATTGACAGAGGATGTTTATTCTTGTGTTCAAATTTGTGTTCTAAACTCAGTTAAAAGGGTATCTTTTGTGTATTGTTTTTGTTAGTTTATGGTCGCAAAAATAGAAATATAAATTAGGAAATAGGTTTATCGATATAAAAATAATACAGTATTAACGTTATTATGTTAATTTATTATCTTGTGTTTTTTGATTATTAGTAATGCATATTTTGAATGGTCTAGTTTTCTTGAGCTATGGTTCAAGTTAAGATCACTGCTGCTAAAATATTTGTATCCGAATAGATAGGTTGACAGGATTGTTTATTTATTATTCTTAGGAGTGTCTATGTCTTTTTGTTAGAAATTAATGGTAAATGTAGTCATTATGCTAAAATTCGAACGTTCGTATTTTTGAATAAGATTTATTTGTTTTGCTCAGAAATATATACCTATTTGGTATAAAATGACTGGTTCTTGTAATTTATACGGTCAATCTTTCAAAAGTTTGACTGGATTATTGATTTTTCTGACTGTATCTTTGAATTTTCGCGGTGTATAAATTCTTTTATATACGTATCTAAAAGAATTTATATACGTATTTGGTGCAGTTTAAATACGTATCTTATTTTGAAACGACGGTCTGGAAATTTGTGTTTGTATAACTATCTGGTTACTAGCTGTGTATGTAATGTGTTTTCTCCGGCTTATTTCTGGGATTTATTCTTTGAGAATATTCTGACTTATTCTCAGCGATTAGGCTGAGTCAAAAAGATAAATAAATAGGGGAGTGGCTATCTTTTTGATAATGTATTGTAAGGGTAGGATATGGAGATGCTTAATGATAAATGCGAATAAGAAAAAGCCCCATCATCAAAAGTTCTGATGATGGGGCTTTCCCTGAAATATTATTAATAGTTTTTTATTTCGTGAAGAAACGGAAAACGTCCATTCCGTTTGCGTAAAGCATAAGACCGAAAAGGAAAATCATACCAGCCATTTGAGCATATTCCATAAATTTCTCATTAGGCTGTCTGCCTGTAATCATTTCATAGAATAAGAACATTACATGTCCGCCGTCTAGTGCAGGGATTGGAATGATATTCATAAAGGCGAGTGCTAAAGAAAGGAATGCAGTAATTTCCCAGAATGCTAACCAATTCCATGAAGTAGGGAAAATACTTCCGATCGTAGCAAAACCTCCCACAGATTGAGCACCTTCTTTTGTGAATACATATTTCATGTCCGAAACATATCCGGTAAGTTTGGCAACACCTTTTGATATACCGGCCGGAATAGCTTCGATCACACTGTAGTCTTTCATTACTACGTCGTATAGTTCAATCGGAGATTTCATCATGATCCCGATCTTACCTAATGTATCTACAGGTACAGTAATATCCTGGATGTTTCCGTTGCGGGATACAGTCAGTGCAACATTTTGACCTTTATTTTCAGCAAAAGAAGCAACAATATCATGAACAGATATATTTCCGATACCATTGAATGCAATCACACTGTCGTTCGGTAAAATTCCGGCACTTTCAGCAGCAGAGCCTTTTACTGTGCTATGAATAACCATAGGGAAGCGTTCTGAGGCAAATGGTTGCTTTCCTTTAAGAACTTCCTGCATAAATTCGGCAGGGATGATGATTTTTTCTTCTTTCCCGTTACGCATAACTGTAACCTCACCTGCTTCAACGATTTGTCTGACAGCTTTGTCGTCGTATCTGTTTATCTCAATGCCATCTGCCGAGAGTAAGATATCCCCTTTCTGGAATCCGATATTTTGAGCTGCATCGCAATACTCCATCCCTAATTTTACGTTTTTAGCAGGAACATAAGCATCTCCCCATGTATATAAGATCATGCTATAAATAAATATTGCTAACAAAACGTTCATCATTACGCCGCCAATCATGATTAAAAGACGTTGCCATGCAGGTTTTGATCGGAACTCCCAAGGTTTTGCAGGTTCTTTTAGTTGCTCTTTATCCATTGATTCGTCAATCATACCTGCAATTTTCACATATCCGCCAAGAGGTAACCAGCCGATACCGTATTCAGTATCACTGTTTTTAGGCTTGAATTTAAATAGAGAAAACCATGGATTGAAGAAAAGATAAAACTTTTCTACTCGAACTTTAAATAATCGGGCGAACATAAAGTGCCCTAATTCATGTATAAATACCAGAAGCGACAAACTCGCTATCAGTTGTAATGCTTTAATTAAAAATGTTTCCATTCGAAGTTTAGATGAAATAATAGTCATCAGACTCTTATCTCGATTAAGTATTTAGTTAATTCAAAATTAATTCTTGTGTCATTTGGCGAATAGCTGCATCAGTACTGACATAGTCTTCATAGGTCGGTTTTGCAATGAAGTTCCCTTTTTGCATAATCTGCTCTATGATATCTGACATTTGCAGAAATCCGATTTTTTCTTTGAGAAAAGCGTCAACCACAATTTCATTCGCAGCATTGAGTATGCATGGCATATTCCCACCTTTTCGCATTGCTTCAAATGCAAATTGTAAGTTGCGAAAGCGTTTTGTATCAGGTTGTTCAAACGTGAGCTGTGTTGTTTGAGTGAAATCCATACGTGGTGCAGCCGGAGCATGAAGTCTGTATGGATAGGAGAATGCATATCGGATTGGGAGTTTCATATCAGGTTCACCCATCTGTGCTTTGATTCCTCCATCCTGGAATTGAACCATAGAGTGAATGATTGATTGTGGATGAATTACAACATCGATTTGTTCGGGTTGTAGATCAAATAACCATTTACCTTCTATAACTTCAAAACCTTTATTCATCATTGAAGCGGAATCAATTGTGATCTTTGCTCCCATTTCCCAATTGGGGTGCTTCAATGCCTGAGCTTTTGTTACATGTCTTAATTCCTCAATAGTGAAATTACGAAACGGACCTCCCGAGGCTGTAAGAATTATTTTCTCGATCGGATTCGGTTCTCCTGTAATACATTGAAAGATTGCAGAGTGTTCAGAATCTACCGGTAAAATAGGCGTACGGTACTCCATTGCCATATTCATGATTAATTCTCCCGCTACAACTAATGTTTCTTTATTAGCCAGAGCAATTGCTTTTCCTGCCTTTATAGCCTGTATCGTTGGTTTTAATCCTGAGTAGCCAACCATTGCTGTCAGTACAATATCAATCGGACCTGCTTCTACGATTTGAGCAATAGCCTCTGATCCTGCATATACTTTAATAGGTAAATGCTTTAAAGCTTCTTTGACCTGCTCATATTTTTTCTCATTAGCAATAACGACTATTTCAGGATTATGTTTGATCGCTTGCTGAATTAATAACTCTGCATTATTGTGTGCTGTGAGTGCATAGGCCTCAAATAAATCCGGATGTTCTTCAATCACTTCAAGTGCTTGCGTACCGATTGACCCGGTAGAGCCTAATATAGCTATTTTTTTTGTCATAATAGATTATGTATGATCTTTTTAGTAGTGTCGTCATATACTGATCAGAATGTTATGTATTCGATAGGATTGACGGCGCGTCCTTTATTCCAAAGCTGGAAAAATAAATTTTCTTCTTTCCCCTTAATATTATCCCCTGTTATGCCAATAGTTTCACCAGTTGTTACGCGTGAGCCTGTAGTTTGAGAACTTCTGGCAATACCTTTATAGGTTGATAACCAATTATTATCGTGTTGTAATAAAATAGTCAGACCTTCTGTATCAGTGTTTTCAATCAGAATAATTGTTCCATCTGCAATAGCACGTACCGGTAAATCTTTCTTTACCAACAAGCCTATACCTAAATCTTCTTTTGTGTAGTTTTTTGTGACAACACCGTTTACAGGAGACATGAAACGAACAATATTGCCTGTTTTAGGCTTATTTAATGTATTTAGATTATAGTACTCCTCTTCTTCATATTTAGCGCGGAAGTCCAATTCCGCTTGTGAAGGCTGAAGTTTGTTCATATCAACCTGAGCTAATGAGTCGAGAGAATTAATGGAATCTGTGCTTAAATCTCCGGAAACAATTTTCTTTACTGCATCCAGATACTTATCGTGTAACCCTGAAATCTGTTCTAAGGAGTCAAGACGCAGCGCACTATTAACAATGTCTTTACGTGCGTTTACATCCAAATAACCCGGCAGATAATTCTTTATTGGTGTAGAAATAATCAAAGTCGATACGAAAACGATTATCATCAGAAGGGCGATTATCAAGGTCGATAAACCCGATAACCAGGAGATACGGAAATAGAATACCTCTTCGAGTTTCTTCTCATTGAGGATTGATAGTTTATACTTAAAAGATAAGCTTTTCCAATATTTATATAGTCGTTCGTTTCTTTTCATTCAGTTCTTTGTTATTATCGTATATCAAAGTGACGATTTAGGGCAAAATTAAAAATTTAGTTCTTTACGACATATCTTATCGAGTGATTTTTTCAAAAACCTTCTATGATTCGTTTATATTTGCATTCTTAAACAAAGACAAACGCTAAAATATAATAGATGGCTAAAGGAAATACACTTATATTTAATCCGCTTTCTTATCCAATTTATGTAATGGCAAAGCCTGTTGGTGCTTTATGTAATCTGGACTGTAAGTATTGCTATTATCTTGATAAGGAAGAGTTATATAAGAACCGAAGAAATAATCGGATGAGTGAAGAGCTGCTGGAAGCTTTCACAAAGGAATATATCGAGGCTCAGCCAACACCTCATGTTTTGTTTACATGGCATGGAGGAGAGACGTTGCTACGTGGAATGGATTTTTTCAGAAAGGCATTGCACTTTCAGAAAAAGTATGCAAGAGGCAGACAGATAACAAATACACTTCAGACAAATGGTATTCTTCTGAATGATGAGTGGTGCCGTTTTTTTAAAGATAACAATTTCCTGATAGGAGTTTCAATTGATGGACCTAAGCATTGCCACGATCAATATCGTAAGGATAAAGGTGGTCATGGAACTTTTGATAAAGTAATGGCAGGTATTGAATTAATGAAAAAACATGGAGTAGAGTTTAATATACTCTCTGTTGTTAATGATTATAATGTAAAGTACCCGTTGGAAGTCTATCGTTTCTTTAAAGAGATCGGAGCACAGTTTATTCAGTTTTCTCCGGTTGTTGAAAGAAGTGGTGAGCGTTGTGACGGATTGCGATTACTTTCTCCGTCAGATGAAAGCTCTGCTCTTGTTACAGACTGGTCTGTTCCTGCGTTGGAGTATGGGAAATTTATGACTGCCATTTTTGATGAATGGGTTCGGAATGATGTTGGACGAGTTTATGTGCAATTGTTTGACTCTACACTTGCTTGTTTTGTAGGAGAGGCACCGGGAGTTTGTGTGTATGCCAAGACCTGTGGGCATGCATCAGCCATTGAGTTTAATGGTGATATATATTCGTGTGACCATTTTGTGTTTCCTGAAAATAAACTAGGGAATATTCGTCGCGAGAGTTTAATCTCTATGATGCTTTCTGAAAAGCAATTGAAGTTTGGTGATGCTAAGCGTAGTACTTTACCTACGCAATGCAGGGAGTGTAAGTTTCTGGATTTATGTAATGGAGAATGTCCTAAAAACCGGATACTGAGAACGTCTGATGGTGAGAAAGGATTGAATTATTTGTGCAGTGGATTGAAATACTATTTTAATCACGTTTATCCTTATATGCAATACATGGCTAATCAATTAGCACAGCAACTTCCTCCATCTAATATTATGGCAGCGATTCGTACGGCAGAACAAAATCAAAAATAGATCTATTAAATAAAATCTGATCATTATGAAATTCGAGCAGACAGATTTAGAAGGTGTATGGATTATTACACCTCAAAAATATGGTGATGACCGTGGATACTTTATGGAAACCTTTAAGGAAGATCTATTTCAGGAGTATATCGGTAAAATCTCTTTTATACAAGATAATGAGTCTAAATCAGTTCTCGGTGTATTAAGAGGATTGCATTTTCAGGAAGGAGAGTATTCGCAGGCAAAACTGGTTCGTGTTATTGAGGGCAGAGTTTTAGATGTGGCCGTTGATTTACGTAAAAGCTCAAAAACTTTCGGAAAACACATTGCTGTAGAATTATCTGATAAGAATGCCCGGCAATTGTTTATTCCCCGAGGTTTCGCTCATGGTTTTATAGTGTTAAGCGAATCGGCAGTATTTAACTATAAAGTGGATAATATTTATATGCCTTCGGCTGAACGTACACTTGCATTTGATGATCCGACACTTCAGATAGATTGGCATTTGGATACAGACCATTTTTTGTTGTCGGATAAAGATAAGAAAGGTTGTTCTTTTGAGGATTGCTTCTTATTTGAGTAGCTGGGAGATGCTATTATAAAAAACAAAAAGAGAAACTTTCAGTATAATGTACTGATCGTTTCTCTTTTTTACACTAAACAATTATGTAAAAAATCACTTGAAAAATCGATTTTTTATTTTTACGAGAAAAATTCCGAACCAATATCCTGCAAGGGATCCTAATATGTCTGCGATAAAATCAGACCATTCGGCACTTCTAGGAGGAAAGAAATATTTCTGTAAGATTTCAATTAATCCACCAAAAATAATTGGGAAGATTAGAACTCCGGTATAGAGTTTCCATAAAGCTATCTCACGCTTATAAATGGCAAAATACGATACTGCACTTATGAATAGATAAAATAAGAAATGAGCTACCTTATCTATATTCGGTATTGTCGGTATAGATGTGTTTGGAAGACTTGGCATCAAACAAAGATAAGTTACAATACCGTAGGCTATTAATATCAGTATGTATTTTTTCATTTAAATAGTGTGATTAGAAATAAAAAGTTCGATGCTGCAAAATTACAGGTAAACTTTTAAGTCCCCAAATAATTGAAGCAATTAATGCTAATGCCCATATAATGAATAAAATCCATTTTACGTATTTATTCATTGGGGGCCATTTGAACGAACGCTGAATCACAATATAGCAAAGTACCAGTAGCGGTAGCGTAATAATTATTAATGATGACGTAACTAAATATGGCATTGTTGTCCAAATCCCGAAAAATGGTCCTGTCATGCCGGAAGGCGTAAGTACGGAAAATATCTCTGTTGCATTTGTAAGCAATGCAATAAGCATGATCAGAAGAGGAATGATAATGAATACACCCAAGCAGCCAAAACATCCGCCCAATAAAGCGACCACTACTTTTACTGTACCTTTCAGTACTCCGGTAAAAACATCTTTGAGATTAGAAAAAAAGCTTCTTGATTTAGGCGAATTAACCAATTCTTTTGCCTGTGTGCTTATTTTCTCTGTGTTGTCCTTAATATAAGAAGATATATTATCAATGTTCGGATCTACACCTTTCATTTCAAGTTTCTGGGCTACACTGTCTGCAGGTGGAATGATAATCCACATGATCAGATAGACGAAAATAAAGGAAAGAGAGGTAGGGGGCGTAATAAACATAAAGAAGAAAATCAGGATCATGATCAGACGTAATACTGATGCTTCTATATTCAGATATGCAGCAAGGCCCGAAGCAACCCCTCCGATAATGGCATTGTCCTTATCCCGGTATAATCTTTTTTTGATACGGGTCGACTCTACATTTATTTTAGGTTCATTTTTTTCGAAGCTTTGGTCATTACGGTTTTCTGAATCTTCATCGAATAGACCATAATCAGAGGGTTGTCCCAGCATAGATATAATTTCTTCGACGTTTGTAATAGTGATAACCTGCAAGCCATAACGCATACGTTCACTGAAAAGCTCACTGATACGAGCTTCGACATCACCTATTATTTCCTCTCCGTCGGTTTCGGCAGAGAAATAACTTTTTAAATCATCCAGATATTTCTGAAGAATTTCATAAGCATCTTCATCAATATGGAAGACGGTGTTATTTAGGTTTATTGTTAATGTCTTTTTCATTGTAATTATAGTACGTGTAGTTAATTAGTCATTATTGTTATGAATAGACCGGAGATGTTCGATCGCTCCGCTAATTTCATTCCATGAATTTTCCAGTTCGCATAATATGGCTTGCCCTTTTTCGGTAAGTTCATAATATTTTCGGGGAGGTCCTTGGGTTGATTCAACCCAATTATAAGAAAGCATTTCGGCATTCTTCAGGCGAGTCAGCAATGGATAAAGCGTACCTTCAACTACAATTAGCCGGGCATCTTTTAATTGCTGAATAATATCGGAAACGTAAGCTGGCTCTCTACTTATAATTAATAGAATGCAATATTCCAACATACCCTTCCGCATCTGTGACTTGACATTCTCAATGTTCATTCGTATTCATTTTTCGGATTTATGCAAAGATCAGGGTTCTCTATTTGTAAAAGAGATTCAAGATCAAGAGTGCAGTTCTGCTGTTATTGCTGCAAATGTATAGGAAAATAGGTACTATGCAATACAAACTACTTTATTTTGCTTGCATTTAACTTTATTTAAATATAAAGTAGGTATGTAGGATCGGTAAAATCCCCATTTTTAGGTATTGTCAGCAGGGAGAAAGGAGTATACTTTTGCAGTGTTCTTCTATTGATTTTATCAATGTTGTCATTTAGCATTTAATTTGTTTAGTCTCGTTTAGAACTTCGGAGCGTAAAAGCCATTCGTTCCGAAGTTTTAACAGACTGATTGACAACGAAACATCTCCTTGTTCTGTTAGATAATATAATAGAATTAACAAACAAAATAACGAAAAAATGAAGAAACAATTAGCATATAAGCCACAAGACAAAATGAGTGATCTGATTTGCGATAATTATCAATTGCTATCTATATTGACTCGATTCGGAATCCCGTTTGGTTTTGGCGATAAAAGCATAAAAGAGGTCTGTGAAACACATGAAGTAGATACCGAAACTTTTTTGTGTATTGCAAATTTTTTAATCAATGATCAGATATTTGAATATCCCTCAGAGTTGAAGCTTTCGATTCGCTCTTTTATAGACTTTCTTAAAAATGCTCATTCCTATTATAAAGATTATCGATATCCGGGTATCCGATCGAAACTGGATGAAGTTTTGAGTGGAGTTGATGAATCTTTATCAGCTTTGGTTTTGCGTTTTTATGATCAATATGTGCTAGAGGTTATGAAACATATGTCTTACGAGGAGCGAGTAGTTTTTAGTTATGTTGATGGTTTGCTGGTAGGTGTTAAGTCACAGAATTATAATATTGAAAAGTTCAGTGAAAGACATAATGAGATTGATTCGAAAATGACAGATCTTAAAAATATGCTTATAAAATATATTCCGATTTCGTCAAATGGAAATATTCTGAATGATGTTTTATATGATCTTTTTATTTGCGAAATGGATCTTGATATGCATACACGAATAGAGGATTATTTGTTTGTGCCGGCGATTTATAAACTTGAAAAGGAGCTTGAAATGTATGAGAAATAATGTAAGTCAGTATAAAATTATAATTACAGAAACATCTTTGATCATTCGTTTAGGCGTTACACAATCGCTTAGAAGGTTTTTGCCCGGAAAAACTCAATTAATTGAGATTGCAAATTATGATTTGTTGAATGAATCATTACGTCTATATCAGCCTGATATTGTAATTGTAAATCCAACACTTATAGGGGCTGTCGAATTGCAACGGATTCGATCAGAGGTTAAAACAAAGGTGAAAGTAATAGCATTACTATATAATGTTCTTGATCCGGAAAGTTTGAAAAGTTATGATGAGACAATTACCATTTATGATGATCTCGATAAACTAAAGATGAAAATAGAGCGTCTGCTTCAGATTGGTATGGAGGATGAAACAACTAATGAGGAGGTACAGCAATTGAGTCATCGAGAAAAAGAAATTATTGTATGTGTAGTCAAGGGTATGTCTAATAAAGAGATTGCAGATGAATTATCTATATCTGCGCATACAGTAATCACACATAGAAAAAATATAACACGTAAATTACAAATTAATAGTACGGCAGGTCTTACTATTTATGCAATCGTAAATAAACTAGTAACCTTAGAAGAGGTCAATATTAGCTAAACCCAAAACAAAAGACAAATTGAATTGTTTCTTTAATAAAAACAAATCAATATGTCTGATGTACAGCCTAAAACTATATTAGGTCATTTAATGGTATTATCCACCATTATTATCTATAGTTTTAATACGAATTTCATGAAAACTCTTCTACCCGAATGGATTGATCCATTTGGGCTGGTTGTTTTACGTACAGGTGGTAGTTTTATTTGCTTCTGGCTGATTAGTTTCTTTATTCGTGATAAAGTGAAAGCTACACGAAAAGAGATATTAATGATGTTATTAGGTGGAGCAATCGGAATGGGATTGAATATGATATTTTATATAAAGGGAGTTGCAATGACTGGTCCTGTAGATGCATTTATTATTCGAACATTTCAGCCAACGATAGTTTTTGGGCTTTCAATAATTTTTTTGCATAAAGTATTTAAAATATCCCAGTTGGGAGGTATTCTTATAGGTCTCCTGGGTGCTATTTATGTATCATTATCTACACCACTTGAAGGACATCATATTGACTCATTCTGGGGAGATGTGCTTATTTTCTTATCTTCTGTAGCTTATGCTTTTTTTCTTGTATTGATTAAACCAATAACTTCTCATATAAATCCGTTTACAGTAATGAAATGGATGTCTTTAGGTGCTATTGTAGTTACTTTTCCATTTGGAATTAAAGATGCGATTGATGCTCCTGTGTTTCATCAGGCATTTGAATGGGCTGTTTGGGGTAAACTCTTATTTACGGTATTTGTTTCAACAATAGGAGCTTATT
Source organism: Bacteroidales bacterium (assembly GCA_051650425.1). Classification (GTDB taxonomy): domain Bacteria; phylum Bacteroidota; class Bacteroidia; order Bacteroidales; family UBA7332; genus UBA7332. The sequence goes on along the minus strand of JBOFIZ010000396.1, from coordinate 10,773 downwards.
TATTAGCCGTACGAGCATTGCATTATATTTCGGCTTTTGCTGATAGCTTATATATTTATTTATTGCCAGTATTGGGTACAATTGTTGCTATATGTATGAAGACTGATGTTTTCTCTTGGCATGACCCGATAGGTTTGGTAATGATTTTGTGCGGATTTTATATAATTAATAAGGATTCGTTTAAATCCTATTTCTCAAATAAAAAAACTAACCTAAACAATTAAATTATGAGTAATTTCAATGTTCTTTTGCATATGGCAAAAAATGAAGAATGGGACCATGTGATGAGTATGATTGCTAACTTGAAAGCATCACCGGAAGGAGAATGGAATATTGTAGTAATGATCACTGGTTCAGCATCACTTTCTTGTCTGAATTATTCCAAATTGGATGAATTGAAAGCAGCGATAGATAAATATTCAGAAAGAAATGTGCATTTTAAAGTGTGCTGTAAAAATTTGTTGAAGTATGGTATCGCGCAAGAATGGGTATATCCTAAAATTCAAATAACTAATGATGCGGCAGTTGTTGAAATAGCACGTTTACTTGATGAGGGATATAAATACATTAAACTTTAATATAAAAAAGGCTATCCGGAATATTTCGGATAGCCTTTATCTTTTTAGTATGTCAACATTTCAGGTGTAACATTTTGGAATTTGTCAGCAGAAGGTGCTTTAAACATAAATCCTACAGGAGACCAGTTATTAGGCCATCCATCTTTAATGTAATTATTAAAGATCAATTTGTAAGCATGTTTACCTTTAGCTAAACCGATTTGTGCTTTAGACTTATTATGACGACTTAATTTCTCATTTTCGATAACTAATTGTCCATCAATCCAAAGTTGATCCATGTCCGTTGTTAGAGTGTAAATTCCATCTTCAGGGAACTCTACATATCCTTCATAAACTACGACACTTGGTTCATTCATATTTGTTTTTGGAGCATTCGAATCTTTACCTGTAAAAGCTTTAGCTATTGTTGGTTCTCCGAATTGTGCATTGTTGATAGCTTCATTAGACGTAAATAAGCCCGGAGCTACACGAACAACTGTACCTTCACCCACTTTGAATCCGGCAGGAACATTCACGTTCAAACTTTCTTTAGGGGTAATAGCAGGTAATAATTCTTTTTTCTCAGCTTTAATTGTACGAACTTTGCTCATTTTACCAGTAGGTAGCAATGTCGCAATTTTAATATCCGTATTTGCCGAAACAACAATTGGAGATTCGTAAACTTGTGATTTAGCTGTAGGTTCAGAACCATCGGTAGTGTAAACCATAGGTAAATCTCTTGTGTTTTTGAAATTTACAGAAACTGTATCACCCGTGAAAACTACATTCGATGTAACTGTTCCTTCCGGCATTGGAATATGGTAGTTAACATCATAAGCATCTAGTCTTGCATAAGCGTTATTAATTCGTTTTGCGAATGAATTCCAGTCTTTCTTCGAATCAGGAGACCATGTAGCTTCAGCAACTGCAATGATTCTTGGATAAATCATATAATCCATTTGCGCTTCATCCAAACAATATTCAGTCCACATATTTGCTTGTGCTCCTAAAATATACTTATGCTTGTCAGCAGGTAGGTTTTTAGGAATTGGATTATAGCTATAGGTTTTTTCCAATGGAGCATAACCACCGATGGATGTAGGTTCTACTTCTGCAGCACCTTGTAAATGGTCAATGTATAAACCACCTGATCCCGGAGTCATAATTACTTCGTGATCTGCATTTGCAGCAGCGATACCACCTTCTTCACCTCTCCAGCTCATAACGATTGCTCCCGGAGCCAAACCACCTTCAAGGATTTCATCCCATCCGATCATTTTTTTACCAAGAGAAGATAAGTGTTTTTCTGCACGTGTTACCGCGTAGCTCTGTAGCTGTTCCTCAACACTGTGCCCATCTTTTGGTTTTAGTCCTAGTTTTTTAGCAAGAGCCTGACATTTAGGGCAATCTTTCCAGCGAACTTTTGGACACTCATCACCACCGATATGAAAGTATTGAGATGGGAATAATCCTGCTACTTCAGTCAAAACGTTTTCTAAGAATGTGAAAGTTTCCTCATTACCTACACAATATACATCTTCTTCAACTCCCCAAATAATACGAGGTTGTTCAAAAGGACCTCCTTTACATGAATATTCAGGATAAGCAATTAAAGCAGCCAAAGCATGTCCCGGAAGTTCTATTTCAGGAATAACATCGATAAATCTTTCTGATGCATAAGCAACCACTTCTTTAATTTGCTCTTGAGTATAGAAAAACGGTCCGTATTTCTGGCCATCTCCTTCGATACGATGTGATCCCATTTCAGTAAGCTTTGGGTACTGCTTGATCTCAATGCGCCATGCTTGATCTTCAGTTAAGTGCCAGTGAAAGCGGTTCATTTTGAACATAGCTAAAATATCCAATTGCTTTTTGATATAATCGACACTTGCAAAATGACGACATACGTCTAGCATTAGCCCTCTATATTTAAATGCAGGTTCGTCTTTTACATCTACAGATGGGATTTCCCAGTCAATTCCTTTAACCAGAGTTTTGCTTTCAATTTCAGCCGGAAGCAATTGAAGTAATGTCTGAATACCATAGAATGCTCCTTGTGGAGTTCTGGATTCTATAACAACACCATCTTTGTCAGACTTCAATAAGTAACCTTCATGACCAACAGGTACACGGGGATTCAGTAAAATTGAGATTGAATTGTTACCTTCTGTTTCAGTTAACTCTAAATCATAACCTGTTGATGTTTTGATTTTTGATGCTAAAAAAGCAGCAGGTTGAACTAAATCCGGAGAACTGACTACAATTTTAGTGCTCTTGTTTAGTGTGAATTTTGTCAACGAATCGGTTACCGACAATTCTAACGGTACAGGAATAATATTAATCCCCTCATTGTAGCTGCGCACTTGACTCTCTTGTTTACAGCTGACCGTTAAAGATGTAACTGCTAAAGCAGCTACGACCATTTTCATTTTCTTCATTAGCCTTCTTTTAAGTTTAATAATCCATGTTGATGTTTCTCGTAGATTTAGAAAAGGTTGAATTGTAGTTAAATAATATACATTTAAAGTACGAATAAAACTAAATTAATCTACATCTGCAATTTTTTTATTTATTTTTAATTGAATAGTCTATTTGTTTATATGCTGCTTTTTGTCCGAAAGTTTAAAGATTTCTGAATTCTTTGAACAACGCTGCCCTCTAAGCTGTTTTGGTAATAGAATTTTTAAAATGATTGTGTTATGAAAAAGAAAACTGCTACCGTTACTTATGAAGTAAACGGAAAAAGATTTGATATTGTAATGGATGTTACCGGAGTGCCTGAAGAAAAAGAAGCAAAACATATTGCTATGGAATCTTTAGCAAAACATGCAATTAAAGAAGATATGGATAATCAAGGTCTGGAAGGGCATCATAAATTAATTGCTATTACAGAAAATTTTTGATAATTTGCCTGTTTGAGAATAAGCAGAGAAGCGAGATTAAGTCTAGATTTATGAGACTTAATCTCGCTTTTTATATAGAAATACTTATTGTTAAATTATATTATAAGATTAATGGTGGTTTCCAAAATTAAATAGAATAGCTATCTTGCAAACATTATTAAAAAAACACATAATTAACCTATGGATAACAAAGTGATCGTAAGCTTACTTATAGGTGCTTTTGTAGTTGTTTCTTGTGGTGATAAAGATGAAAAGAAAAACGATGAAGGAGTTGAAACAGCATTAGTAGCAGAGCCTAATCAAGTAAATGTAAGTGTACTAAAGAAGACGAATTTTAAACATGAATTAATCAGTAATGGGAAAGTAGTAGCCGCTAATTCAGCCGATTTATATTTTGAATCTGCTGAACCGGTCCGAAAGATAAATGTCAAAAACGGGGATCATGTCAAAAAAGGTGATGTGATAGCAATATTAGATAGGTTTAAGCTTCAGAATCGTCTGAAGCAAGCAAAAGATGAGCATGAAAGATCTTATCTGGAGTTGCAGGATGTATTGATTGGACAGGGTTATAGTCCGGACGATACAATACGAGTTCCAAAATCCATACTTAATTTAGCGAAAATCAAGAGTGGATACGATCGTTCTAAAATCCAATATAATTTGGCTAAGCATGAGTTTGATAATGCAACCTTGATAGCCCCGTTTGATGGGCAGATAGCGAATTTATTTGTAAAAGAAATGAATCAGCCAAAAGCAGGTGAAGCCTTTTGCAGAATAATTGGTTCAAAAGGTTTGGAGATTGATTTTCAGGTTCTCGAAAGCGAATTACCTCTTCTGCGAAAAGGAAACAAAGTCGGAATAGCTCCTTATGCGTATAATGATAAAGAAGTTCAGGGTATAGTTTCCGAAATTAATCCATTGGTTGATGCAGCAGGGATGGTGAAGGTTAAGGCAGCTGTCCAAAATAATGCAGATCTTTTTGAGGGGATGAATGTAAAAGTAAAAGTTCAACGAGCTGTAGGGGAAGCTTTAGTCGTACCGAAAGAAGCTATTGTTCTCCGTTCAGGGCGAAAAGTATTGTTTCGTCTGACTAAAAATAAAGCTTATTGGGTCTACGTAGATACAGAATTAGAGAATAGTGACTCTTACACTTTAATCGAGAATAAAGATATTGCAGAAGGCGATACTATTGTTGTATCCGGTACGCTTAATTTAGCTCATGAATCACCAGTCCTTGTAAAAGAAATACTATGATTAAATTCTTATTGAAAAGACCAATTGCTGTGATAATGGCTTTTTTAGCATTTACGATTATTGGCTTAATAACCTATTTTACAATACCTGTTTCTCTCTTACCGGATATAGCAATACCTGAAATCACAGTACAGATAAGTGGGAATCAAACCTCTGCACGAGAATTGGAGAATACTCTGGTAAGACCGATTCGCAATCAGCTTCTTCAAGTAGGAAGATTGCGTGATATAAGCAGTGAAACCAGAGATGGATCTGCAATAGTCAGATTGAAATTCGATTTTGGTACAGATACAGATCTTGCATTTATTGAGGTTAATGAAAAAATTGATGCCTCAATGTCAAGGCTGCCGCGAGATGTTGAGCGTCCGCGTGTTGTTAAAGCAAGTGCTACGGATATACCTGTCTTTTGTTTAAATATCTCATTAAAAAATGACTCCGCTTATACTCAGACGAATGAAGGCTCATTCCTGGAGCTTAGCGAATTTGCCGAGTCAGTAATCAAACGTAGAATAGAGCAGTTGCCTGAAGTTGCAATGGTGGATATTTCAGGGATTACGAAACAAGAGATAAGGATTATTCCCGATGAACGGATTATGGCAATGAGTGGTTTGTCATTGTCAGATCTTGAGTCTGCATTAGAGGGGAACAATATTGAACCGGGGAGTATGTCTGTCCAGGATGGATATTATGTGTATAATATAAAAGTGATATCTCTGCTTCGGACCAAAGAAGACGTGGAAAACATTCTTATTCGTAAAGATAATCGTATTTTTAGAATGAAAGATATTGCACTGGTTGATATCCGGGCAAAAGATATGCGTGGAGTGTCTGTGGCAGAAGGTAAGCAGGCCGTTACTTTAGCAATTATTAAACAGTCTGATGAAAGTATGACGAAGATGAAAGATGCTTTGAATAAAGTTACAGCATCTTTTGAAACGGAATATCCCGAAATGGAATTTACTATTACCAGGAATCAGACAGAGCTATTAGACTATACGATCTCAAATTTAAAACAAAATCTGATTATCGGGTTCATATTTATCTGCATTGTAGCAATTCTTTTTTTAGGAGACGTGAAATCTCCTTTTGTAATTGCCTTAAGTATGATTGTTTCTTTGATAATCAGCTTTCTATTCTTTTATTTATGTAATGTTTCTCTGAATATAGTATCATTATCCGGCTTGATACTTGCTTTAGGTATGATGATTGATAGTTCGATTATCGTGACTGAAAATATCACACAGTACAAAGATCAGGGGCATTCGCTGGACGAAGCATGTGATCTGGGTACAACAGAGGTGATTACTCCTATGTTAAGTTCTGCACTTACAACAATAGCTGTGTTTATCCCGCTCGTTTTCTTAAGTGGAATAGCAGGTGTGATCTTTTTTGATCAGGCATTTGCTGTGACCGTCGGGTTATTGGTTTCGTATTTTACAGGTATCTTGTTGCTTCCTGTCCTTTATAAATTGATTTATGGCAAAGTTTTCTTTAAAGGATCTCTATTGCCTAAAAGTATTCAGAAGGGAATCCACGGGAATTTTCTGGATAAAGCATATGAAGCTGGAATGGATTTTACATTTAAGCATAAAACATTAAATACAATCATATTTATTGCAGTAATACCATTATGCGTTTTCTTCTTTATGATTATAGAAAAGGAGCGTATGCCAGCACTCAAACAAACCGATCGTATGGCTTTTATTGAGTGGAATGAACCTATACCAATGAAGGAAAATAGAAAAAGAGTAGATGAATTGTTTCTGACTATTCATTCGGATCTGGTTGAAAACAATGGTTATATAGGTGAGCAACAATTCTTATTAAATAGGGATAGAAGTCTGACAACAAGTGAAGCCGAAATTTATTTCCGGGTAAATCAAACAGAACAAGTCAAAGATATTGAAACACGTATTCAGGCCTGGTTGAAAAACAAGTATCCGGAGGCAGCGGTGGAGTTTAATCCTCCTGCAAATCTGTTTGAACGTATATTTGAAACAGGCGAGGCTGAGTTAGTGACTGAAATGTATTATAAAAACAGGTCCTATGTGCCGACTTCCGAAGAGATTAGAGTGGTTGGCGAACGTATTGAACGTGTGGCAAAAAATGAAGCCTCTAAAATTGCTTTTGCCAACCAGGTGAATATCACTTTAGATAAAGAAAAACTTCTTTTATACAATGTGGATGTTGATTTAGTTCAAAAACTTCTGCGTACAGCAATGAAAGAGAATGAAGTAACTTTGCTCAGATCATTTCAGCAATTTATCCCAATTAATTTATCTGGTAAAACGAAAAGCATTAACCAGGTTGTTCATGAAACTTTTATACCTGTTCAGGACAGAAAAACAGGACAACGTTCTGAGATACCTTTATCAAGTATCTTGAAAATTGATCCTGCAGAGGATGTTAAAACGATTACATCAGGAAAGAATGGAGAGTTTATTGGTTACAGTTTTACCGATATTGAAGGTAAAGAAGAATTAATCACTTCAGTGAAAAAGGAGTTTCTGGCAGATGAAAAATGGGATCTCCGTATGAGTGGAAGTTATTTTTCAAACAAGGAAATGATTAATGAAATGGTGATTATCCTATTTATCTCTATTTTATTGATGTATTTTATTCTGGCTGCACAGTTCGAAAGTTTTCTTCAACCATTAATTGTATTATTGGAAATACCTATCGATATAGCTTTCGCTTTAATGCTATTATGGATTTGTGGTGATACGTTGAATCTGATGTCTTCAATTGGTATTATTGTGACCTGTGGTATAATAATAAACGATTCTATCCTGAAGATTGATGCAATCAATGAGTTGAGGAAGAAAGGAATGCCTATGATTGAAGCTATCCATACCGCCGGGCATAGACGATTACGTCCGATCGTTATGACATCTTTGACAACCATATTTGCGATGGTTCCTGTTTTATTTACCTCGGATATGGGCTCCGAGTTGCAAAAGCCGTTTGCGATAGCCGTAATTGGAGCAATGGGAATGGGAACACTTGTCAGTTTATTTATGATTCCTCTGGCTTATGATTTTATTTATGGACGAAAAGAAGAAAAACAAAATGCATAACAGAAATATTTATATTATCTTTTTTATTCTGTGGGTATGTTGCACAACGTTTGTGACAGCTCAGAATAGACCTATCGTACTTAGTTTGAATAAGGCGATAGAAGTTGCATCTGACAGTTCTTTGGATGCATTCAGGTATAAGAATCTATATCAGGCATATTATTGGCAGCATGTGGCTTACAAAGCGAATAGACTACCAAGTCTGACACTCAACACGAATCCGGTACAATTTTATCGTGATATTACGAAACGATATGATTATGATCAGAATATAGATGTATATCGTGAGCAGCAAACAATATCCTCCTCTTTAAATCTGGCAATCAAACAAAACTTTGATTTAACAGGAGGTACTTTTTTTGTGGATTCCGAATTAGGGTATATGTATAATTTCGGAGATAATAAATATTCGCAGTTTAATACTGTGCCTATACGTATCGGATATGAGCAAAGTTTGATCGGATACAATGCTTTTCGTTGGGAAAAAAAAATTGAGCCATTAAAGTTTGAACGGGCAAAAAAAGAGTTGATTTATAATTTAGAAGCAACGTCAGAGAAAACCACCAACTATTTCTTTGAGTTAGCAATGGTTCAGGCTGAATTTGATTTGGCTAAAAAAAATCTCTCGACTACCGATACATTATACCGTATAGGTGTGGAAAGACATAAAATTGCAGCTATTTCTCAAGCTGATTTGCTTACGCTGGAGTTAGATAAAATCAATGCTCAGAATACATTTCAAAATGCTGAAATTGCTTTGCGCAGGGCTATGTTTTCTTTAGCGTCTTTTTTAGGATATGATAAAAATAGTCAACTGAAACTGATTATTCCGGGTAAGCCTACTTCAGTAGATCTTTCTGTAGAGAAAGCTCTTCAGCTGGCGCGCGAAAATAATCCGAAGTTTTTACAGATGAGAGAGAGTCAGTTAGAAGCTGAAAGAGATGTCGATAAAGCCCGTAAAGAATCGATGTTTAATGCACGCGTGAACGCAAGTATTGGTCTGAATCAAGTGGCAGATAACTTTGGCAATGCTTATCGGGATTTGCTTCAACAAGAAATTGTAGGCTTAAATATATCTATACCTTTGATTGATTGGGGAGTAAGGAAGGGACGTCATAATATGGCTAAAAATAATCTGAATGTATTGAAGATTTCAAATAAACAAGAAGAGCTGCAGCTGGAAGAAGACTTAATCATGACAGTAGGGGATTTTAATATTCAGCAAAAAATGATTCAAAGTGCTGAAAATGCGTTAGACCTTGCTACACTTGCTTACGATGCGACTAAAAAGAGATTCCTGATCGGTAAAGCTGATGTAAACAGTTTAACTCTTGCTCAGAAACGAGAACAAGAGGCTCAACAAAACTATATTCGTTCATTAAAAAATTACTGGGTGAGCTATTTCAAAATCCGAAAGCTGACGTTGTTTGATTTCGAGACTGGTGTATCGTTATCCCGTAATTTTGATTATAAGATTGGATTGGAATAGCAGCATGGAACAAAAACGTAAAATATCATCATTTACCTGGATTGTACTGTTTCTTGCCATTGCCTTAGTAGGTCTATCGTTCTTACCACTGCTCCCGGTTAAACTGGCACCTTCGCAAGTACTGCCTTCTTTGAGTGTTTCGTTTACTATGAATGGCAGCTCTTCGCGAATAGTAGAGATAGAAGTAACATCGAAGCTGGAGTCTATGCTGGCTCGGATGAAAGGGGTTAAGGGTATTGAATCTACTTCGGGAAATGGATGGGGGAGAGTAGATATATCATTTGACAAGCATACATCAATGGATATGGCGCGTTTTGAAGCGTCTACGATTGTTCGTCAGATGTGGCCTCTTATGCCGACTAATGCCACTTATCCGGTTGTATCTGTGCGTAGACCCGATGAGAAAGCTAACAGACCATTTCTTACATTTACAATTAATGCACCCTCGACACCTCTCGAAATCAGTCGTTATGTGGATAATTGTATAAAGCCTGAACTTCTGAAGATTCCGGGTATATATTCAATAGATGTGTCAGGTGCTCAACCCATGCAATGGAGTATAACTTATGATAATAATCTGCTTAAACAGCATGGGCTGACTGTAGGTCAGATAAAAGATGCGATTGCTAAGCATTATAAAAATAGTTTTATTGGAGTTGCATCGCTAACTGATAATGATACGAATCAGATTCGTGTTGTTTTAAAACAAGATAACGAAGAAGATAAGTTTGACCCATCATCTATATGGTTAAGAGATAAATCAGACAATTTACTGTCACTTGATCAGTTAGTCAAAGTACAGCATGAAGAAGTGCAACCCCGAAGTTATTTCAGAATAAATGGTATGAGCGCTGTTTATTTGAATATTACAGCTGAAGAGCAAGCTAATCAGTTGCATATCGGCGATCAGATTAAGACTTTGATTGATCAGTTAAAACAGGATTTGCCTCAAGGATTTCAAATATATACAAGTTACGATGCAACGGAGTTCATAGGCAAAGAATTGCATAAGATTTATGTAAGATCAGGATTTACGATCCTTATCCTATTGTTGTTTGTGCTTATGATTACACGCAGTTGGAAATATTTATTTCTGATTGTTATCAGTCTTATTGTCAATCTTTCGATTGCATTTATCATGTACTGGATGCTTGGACTGGAGATTCAGCTATATTCGTTAGCAGGTATAACCATTTCTTTAAGTCTGATCATAGATAATACAATCGTAATGACCGATCACTTGCTTCATAGAAAGAATTTAAAAGCCTTCTTATCTATTCTGGCAGCGACGTTGACAACAATCGGAGCATTGATGATCGTTTTCTTTCTGGACGATGAGGTGAGATTAAATCTTTTGGATTTTGCAGCTGTAGTAATCGTAAATCTTTTTATTTCACTCTTTGTTGCTTTGTTTTTTGTGCCTGCTTTTATAGAGAAAATAGAACTTTCATTGCATAGGAAATCAACAAAACGAAATAAAAAAGTACGCTTTT
>JBOFIZ010000395.1:0-1084 GCA_051650425.1 Bacteroidales bacterium | reverse complement strand
GTGCTTCTTTAGAGAGAGACATGGACTGCAACGAATAACGGGCTGTAAATTTATCGATAAATAATTGAGCTAATTCACCAATATCTTCCAGACGCTCGCGAAGTGGCGGAATTTGGAGATGTATCGTATTAATACGGTAGAATAAATCTTCGCGGAAGCTTCCTTCTTTAACCGATTGAGCCAGATCTGCATTTGTAGCGCAGATCAGACGGATATCAATTGCGGTAGGTTTTACACTTCCGACCGGTGTCACTTGCCGGCTTTGAATGCAAGAAAGCAATTTAACCTGTTGCGGTATCGGCATATTACCGATTTCGTCCATAAATAAAGAACTGTTATGAGCAGATTCCAGTTTTCCCTTCCGATCCGCCTTTGCATCAGTAAAAGCTCCTTTCAGATATCCGAACAGCTCACTTTCGAACAGCGTATCGGGAATAGCACCCATATCCACTGACACCATTTCTTGTCCTGATCTTTTAGACAAACGATGTATTTCTTTCGCCAGCATTTCTTTACCCGTCCCGTTTTCTCCTGTTATCAGGATATTGGCATCCGTGAGTGCAACTTTATCAACCAGTTGCCGCAATACTTTCATAGATACAGATTCTCCCCAAAACATTGCGGGTTGTACAATCTTTTGTGTTTTCCGCTTTTTTGATTTGGCAGATGATGCACGGGTCAGACAGGTTATCAGTTTTTCGTTATCCCACGGCTTCGTAATGAAATCTATCGCACCACATTTCATGCCTTCAACAGCCAGATCAATATCCGCATAAGCAGTAAACAGTACGACCGGCAATTCGGGTACTTCTTCTTTGATCCGCTTCAGCCAATACAGACCTTCATTCCCGTTATTGATACCGGCTTTGAAATTCATGTCTAGCAGAACAACATCATATTGTTTTTTTTGAATATGGGCAATAGCAAGCGAAGGATGAGTGATTGTGTGTATCTCATCATAATGATTTCGCAACAGAATTTCTAAAGTCTGTAAGATCGTGCGATTGTCATCAATAATAAGTATGGACATAACGGGATTGTGTTTATTCAGGTTTTTCGACGGGGTAAAGATAATTGAAAAGAG
>JBOFIZ010000394.1:0-1143 GCA_051650425.1 Bacteroidales bacterium | reverse complement strand
CAAAAAAGAAGAAGCGTCCCCGTGGCAGGCAAAACAAATCTGAGGATAAGTTCGTCAATGAGACTGTCATGCACAAGCTTTCTGATTATTATACCCTTCCTAAAGGTGGTCACTACATGAGACGTAACGGTGAGATAGAGACATATGTATACGAATATACAGAATATTATCCTGCACGTGTGGTACGTCACCTCTATGAGGTAGCCAGAGTGGCTATGCCTGATGGGGAGACTATAGTATCAACATTGCCGGAAGAGCTTCGCAAGGCATCTGCAAAAGGTTGCCCATTCGATGCGAAGATGATGGCTTTCATTCTTTGTGAGAAGTATGCCTATCACTCACCAATCAATACCGTGAAGAAGAAACTTCGTGATATGGGTGCCATCTTCAGCAAGACAACTCTCAACAGATACTACCATAAGGGCGTTGAAGCCTTATTCGATTGTTTTGACTCTACTCTAAGAAGCGAGATACACAAGAGTAATTATCTTATGGTGGATGAGACGTGTGAGGTTGTTGGTATTAAGAACGACAACGGTGAGATAAGCTACAAAAAGAAATATCTTTGGGCCTTTTTGGATAAGGCAAAAAAACTCGTCCATTATATTTACGAGAAAGGCAGCCGTGGCCTGTCGGTAGTCGAGGATTACCTCAAGGGCTGGAAAGGCAGCATATCCACCGATGGTTATGCTGCCTACAAAGCCTTCTCAAAGAAACATCCTGATATCCTTCATATAGGCTGTTGGGCGCATACTCGAAGGCTATATGTTGAGAGCCTTACAAGTGACCGTGTAAACAGTATGGCTATGATTGAAGCCATAGCCGAACTGTTTGATATTGAGTATTACTGCAGATTGTTGGATATAAGTGATGATGATAGGAAATTGGAGAGACAAAAGAAATCACGGCCGATACTCGCCAAGATATATATCATGGCTCGGAGTATGTACGGAAGTCCTGAGGTGATGGCTAATCCTACCATGGCAAAAGCGGTGAAATATACTTTGAACCAATGGGACAATCTAAGGAACTTCATACTTGATGGTAAAGCGGAAATATCAAACAATCTTGTTGAACAACGGATGAAACCGATAAAGCTTGATTTAAAGAACAGCCAGATCATAGGCAGTGAGAATGCCGCCA
>JBOFIZ010000393.1:0-1753 GCA_051650425.1 Bacteroidales bacterium | reverse complement strand
CTTCTTTCATCCAGACTATAACTGTCGGCCTCGGAGTTTCACCGAATCATACCTTGCGGCTCGTGGGCTATACCACCAGTAGGGACTTACACCCTGCTCTGAAGATTCACTATTTAATTTTCTATAGAATATCACTTGTATTTTTATATGTCAATCTATTTTTATAAAAAAAGCATTTTAATAGTTTAAATATTAGGGTATACTTAACTTACAATACAGAGAAAGGAGCGTTATATGAAAACAAACAGTAGAAGCTTATTATTTAAAATTCCACTTAGATTTTCTAGCCTTATATTAGCAGTTATGATAGTTATATATTTTTCACTTACAATACTTCTCAACAATGTCATATCCGCTAATGTAGAAACTGAGGTAACCTATATAGCTCAAAATAATGCAAAGATTACTCAATCTTATCTTGAGGTTATGCAATCACTTTCAAGTGCGCTTTCAAAAGAAGTAAAAAGATACAAGGAACTTGATCCTAAATCTGCAGATAAAATGCTTTCCGAATCACTCACCGGAATACTTTCAGACGAACGTATATTCTCTGCATACTACGCCTTTGAACCAAATGCATATTTTCCTAATACTCCAAACGGGCTTTCTTATTACGCTTTCAAGGATGGTAGCGAAGTAAAAATCGATGTTTTTAATGATTATGATGTTTATTCCACAGGTGATTACTATCTTCCAAGCAAAAATACTCTTAAACCATTTATAACAGAACCTTACTCATGGGAGCTTTCTACAGGTGAAGTAGTGTGGCTAATAACTTTAAGTAATCCTATAATTGATGACTCAGGAAAATTTATAGGAGTTGCAAACTGCGATATCCTAACCAGTACAATTAGTGAACTTGCTTTTGATTCTGGAAAATATAAAACCTCTTATAACTATATACTCACTGGAAATACAAACTATATCGCACATTCCGCTGATAAAGAGAAAATTGGTACTAATTATACCGAATATGAAAATGCGCTTCAATCAATAATTGATAGCACCCAAAAAGGTGAAATGCTATTCACCGAAGGGAAAAATATAAATAACAAGAATGCCTTTGTAGTTAACTTCCCAATAAAAGTAACTAATGTAGATAGCGCATGGTCAAGTGCTTTTGTAGTTGAAAAAAGCGAAGCCCTCCTTCCTGTTAAGCAAATTACGCTTACCGTACTACTAATATCAATAGTTGGAATTATAGTTCTCGCCCTATTCTCATATAGGATATTAAAAAAATCACTTGCCCCTATAAATCAAGTGGTTGAAATGGCGAAAAAACTTGGAGATGGAAAGCTCAATATAACTCTAGATGGAACTAAGGTTCCAGATGATGAACTTGGTGATTTGATGAAAATATTTGAAAACACCTGTATAACACTTTATGACTATGTAAGCGAAATTTCTGAAGTTTTAGGAGAACTATCAGCTGGAAACCTTCAGCTTTCTGTAGAACGTGATTATGTAGGAGATTTTAATCAAATAAAAGACTCTCTTAACAACATTGTTTATTCACTAAATGATGTTTTGGGTGACATAAGCGATGCTTCTAAACAGGTTGCTCTAAGCTCTGACCAAGTATCTTCCGCTTCTCAAGCCCTTGCTCAAGGAGCGACTGAACAAGCCAGCTCCATTGAAGAACTTTCTGCTACAATTGATGAAATATCTAGTAAAGTAAAAGTAAATGCTGAAAATGCTGCCGCTGTAAGTAGACAAGCAAGCGGTATGGGAATTGAGATGGAAGCAAGTAATA
>JBOFIZ010000392.1:0-5602 GCA_051650425.1 Bacteroidales bacterium | reverse complement strand
TTTCCTGTTTACGACTTCCGCAGAGTAATGCCAAAACAGGTTTATCTCCGGCTATGAGATCCGACTCATTCGTATGCTCACTCAAATAATTCGTAATTTCATCCAGTGAAGGATTACCAACATAATCAACGGTGTAATTGTGTTTTTGGAAATAATCAACTTCAAAAGGAAGAATCGACAATATCTTATTTACGTATTTCTTAATTGCTTTGATACGCCCTTCCTTCCACGCCCAGATCTTCGGAGAGATATAATAATATACCGGAATTGAGAGTTCGTCGTGTACGTAACGAGCAATCTTCAGGTTGAATCCCGGATAATCAACCGGAATTACGATATCGGGACGGAAATTACGGATATCTTCCTTGCATTGGCTCATATTACGTAAAATCGTACGCAAATGCAGCGCTACATCGACAAAGCCCATATAAGCTAATTCGCGATAATGCTTGACCAGAGTTCCCCCGACCTTCTGCATTTCATCTCCTCCAAAGAATCGAAATTCGGCTTTCGGATCAAGCTGTTTAATCGCAGCCATCAGATGAGATGCGTGTAAGTCTCCCGAGGCCTCTCCGGCAATCAGATAATATTTCATTGAGCCAGTCTGGATTCAAATTCACGAATAAACTCTTCGGCTGTCAAATCTATTTTAGTAGGTACAACCGTTGCATAGCCTTTTGAAAGCCAGAAATCATCCGTATTGTCTAATTCAGGCTTACGGTTAACGGGCATTCCTGTTAACCAATAATAATTTTTCCCATGCGGATCTACACATGCCTGAAATTCTTCTGACCAGTACGTATCGGCCTGACGGCAAACCTTTGTGCCCTTCAGTTTCTTAACGTCCGGATAATTTACATTCAGACAAATACCTTCCGGTAAACCTCGTTTCAACACATCGATCGTTATATGCTTTACGGATTCAAGATAAGGAGTAAAGTCTGCATCCGCACTGTGCGATTCGATCGAGAATCCGATAGAAGGAATACGACTGATACAACCTTCAAGTGCAGCGCCCATCGTACCGGAATAAACGACATTGATCGATGCATTTGATCCGTGATTAATTCCCGAAAGAATAACATCCGGCTTACGGGGTGTAAGCTGATTCAATGCCAGTTTGATACAGTCAACCGGAGTTCCTGTACACTTATATATTTTCACATCACAATCTTCGATGATTTCTTTAACCTTCGAAACCCGGATAGGAACAATCGAAGTGATTGCACTGGACATACCTGAGCGGGGTCCATCGGGTGCTACTACAATAACATCTCCCAAATGACAGATTGATCTTACTAATGACTCAATCCCTTTTGCCTGGTAGCCATCATCATTGGTGATTAGTATTAAAGGACGATTATTCATAGATTCTGTTCTAATATGTATATTTTTTTGCAAGATACGAAATTCGCCTGACAATTCGCAAGTCCGCCAAACCTTAGCGAATAAAAAAGGAGGAATTGCAACAGGCAACTCCTCCTTTGTATCGGTTCTGATTAATACCAGCTTTTCTTTGGCTCAAAATAGGCCTGCGGATGTAAACATGCAGGGCAAGCTTTCGGAGCTGTTTCACCTTCGTGTACATAACCGCATTTGCGACATTGCCACAAAATCTCTTCATCGCGCTTGAATACACTGTTGTTTTTCACAAAGTCTAAAACAATACGATAACGATCCTCGTGTTCTGCCTCAACTTTTGCAATATTGCGGAATGCAGCAGCAACAGCCTGGAAGCCCTCTTCCTCTGCGATATCGGCAAATGCAGGGTAAAGATCATGCCACTCTTCATATTCTCCGGCTGCAGCTTCTTCAAGATTCTGCTCTGTCGTTCCGATAATACCTGCAGGATAAGACGCTGTGATTTCGACCATTCCACCTTCTAAGAATTTAAAGAAACGTTTCGCATGTTCTTTTTCTTGCTCTGCTGTTTCCATAAATAATGCGGCGATGTACTCATAACCCTCTTTCTCAGCTACTTTTGAGAAATAAGTATAACGCATTCTTGCTTGTGATTCACCGGCAAAAGCTTTCAATAAGTTTTGCTCGGTACGACTACCTTTAATACTTTTCATAAATTGATTATTTAGTTTTTATGGCATAAATAAACGCGTGGTAAAACAATTAAATTATATTTGCTTTATCAAGTTTTTCGATGGAAAAATAAAAAATTACCCTGAATTTTAACACAATACTTAGATATGACAATAGTTCAGTTGGAATATTTAGTAGCCGTAGCACAATACGGCAGTTTTTCGGTCGCTGCCGAAAAATGTTTTGTCACTCAGCCTTCCCTGAGTGTACAAATTAAAAATTTAGAAGAAGAGTTAGGTGTTATTTTAGTCGATCGTAGCAAGAAGCCTGTTGAATTAACTGATGCCGGACAGAAGGTTCTGATGAAAAGTCAGGCTGTACTGACTGCGATGAAACAAGTCAAAGAAAGTGTTTTAGAAATGCAAGGTAAGATAACGGGTGAGTTACGCATTGCTGCAATTCCGACTGTCGCACCTTATTTACTGCATAAATTTGTTCCTGCATTCCGCAAGAAATATCCCGAAGTCAAACTTTCAATCTTTGAATATAAAACGACTGAAATTGTCGATGCCTTATTAAAGGAAACACTCGATGTAGGTATCCTTGCCGAAGGTTTTGTGCCGGCTACAATTAACGAAGAGATGCTTTTCGATGATAAATTCTATGCATACGTTGCTCCTAAACATCGCTTGATTGATGAAAAGGCTATATCGCTACAGTCTCTGGATCCGGGAGAGATGCTTTTGTTAACGGAAGGGCATTGTTTACGTACGCAGATTCTGAATATCTGTTCGACCATTGAACAGGAGAAGTCGGATCTGACCATTGAATGTGGCGGTCTGGAAACGCTTTTGCGGATGACACTTGCCACTAATGGTATTACGATTGTTCCGCAAATTGCAATTCCATATCTTTCTCAGCCCGATCCGCGTTGCATAAAACCGCTGATTGAAAAAGATGCTGTTCGGGGAATAACGCTTGCAACTAACCGCTACTTCCCCAAACAGACTCTCGTAAAAGTTTTGAAAAAAGAGATCATTGAGCATATGCAGGATTCACTGATCGATCTTTATTAGTCACTATTCTTTCTTGAGGGATGATGAATAATTAATGTGGACGGAATTTTTTCGATTTCATGGTTGGGGGATTCTTTAAGGATCGCCCAACCTTTATATGAAACCATCATCAGATCGACACCTATATATGTTGCTTCATTCAGATAATGTGTACGGATTAACGCTACACGTTGTTTATGAATCTCTGCAAACCGCTTTGGAATACGGTCTTCGTGTCCTCTGAACTCACTGGTGAGTATGATCTGGATAAAGATCCGGCTATTCGCTATTACTTTTTCAGCAAACTTAATCAGAAACAAGTCTGAAGGATCTGTAATAACAACGATAACCCGCTCAATAAGTCCCAAATCCCTGTTTATATAAATACCCAGATCTTTATCTACTTCCTGTACAAACTTGTCACTCTTATCCTGCATCAAGTCTAATGGTGTCAGTTTATTGAGATTCTGATGTAATAACTTTTTAAACCATGCTACTTTTTGGTTTCTTATGACATGAACCGGTCTGGGCTGTTTACTCATATCAACCCCTGCTCCTACTAAAACAAGATCATAGTCATTTTCTGTCGACTCCTCAATAATACCACCGGTGACATCATTGGTTACTTTGTGCAATAAATGAAATGGGATATTCATTCGGTTTGCCTTCTCGGAAATCGGATTAAAACTACTTTGTCTGAAAGATTCAAGTTGAGCCGGATTCGTATCGGTTCCTTGCGTAAGATGGAGAGCTGTTACATCTATTCCACAAGGGTAATTGGCAAACAACTGACCTGTTACATTAAATAATCGCTTCCCTGTTTCTGGTAGCCCGAAGCAAATCAGAATTTTATATTTCGATTCACAAGAAGGTATTCCTACCGGATTTATCGCAACTCTTTTTCCAAATAATTTATCTATTAAACTCAATATCGGACTGGTCATGAATGTTGTCACCAAAGCCATAATTACCAGCATCACAAAGATTGTTGGCGGAAGTATTCCCATATCATACCCGATATTCAGTACAACAAGTTCCATTAATCCTCTGGTGTTCATTAAGGTTCCGATTGATAAACTATCTTTCCAGCTCTCTCCTGCCAGTTTTGCCGAGATTGCTCCCCCTCCGAATTTACCAATAACAGCGACAAGTGTAAACAATCCGCACATAAGCCAATGGCCGGTCGTGTTTAGGAGGCCGATTTCTGTACGCAATCCTGTAAAAACAAAGAATAAAGGGAGTAATAATACTAACGCGACATCCTCTATCTTTTCTGTTATAATTTTCCGGAAACGTGGATTCGGAGACATCACGACTCCTGCCAGAAAGGCTCCGAATAAGGCATGAATACCGATTATTTGTGTAACAACTGCAGATATAATTAATACGGCAAAAATAAAAGCCATAAAAGGTTTATTCATAACCTCTTTACGCGAATAAATCTCACCGATTCGTTTCATAAAAGGTTTTACCAGCAATAGCATAACCAACACATAAATCACTGCTGCTGCGATGGTATAAAGCGCACTGACAAAAGTTCCTGCTTTCGCAATTGCTATAACCGCTGCCAACAAACACCAGGCTGTTATATCATCATTCGCTGCAGATGCTATTGTTATAGTTCCCAGATGGGTCTTCAGTAAATTTCGTTCTTGCAAAATACGGGCTAATACAGGAAAGGCTGTTATACTCATTGATATTCCTATAAATAGAGAAAATGCTATATAAGAAATACTTCCGTCTGTGTATTTGGTGAAGATGAAATAGCTTAGCAGCATCCCCAGAAAAAAAGGAAGTATAATGCTCGCATGGCTTATAAAAAGTGTCTGATTCACTTTCTTCCTGAGCGTTCCCAAATCGAGTTCCATACCTATAATAAACATAAACAGGATCAGACCAATTTTGCTTAAAGCATCAATCCCGCCCAAATATTCCGGTGCAAACAAAAAATGAAAAGTATCGGGAAAATAACGTCCTAACAAAGATGGTCCTAATGCAATACCGGCTATAATTTCACCAATCACTAAAGGCTGTCCCATTTTCCCGAATATAAATCCAAAAAGACGGGATGCCAGTATGATAACAACGATCTGAATAAGTAATAGTGTTAAGGGTGCTGCCATTTCATGATGCAGGGTGCCCAGAAATTGATCAAAATAACTTATCGAATGATCTATTACCTGTTTGCTTTGTTGGGGAATAGTATCACCCTGCTCTATAAGAACAAAAAACAGAATAGAGAATACAAGGAGCATTCCTATATAATAGATGATATTTTTCTGACTCTGTTTCATCATTTGGAATAAATTAGATTCCCTGCGGGAGTATTTTGGTTTTTCTATTTATATAAGGTTTGAAAGGTTCATTTAGTTGAATATACAGCATAAAAAAAGCGGGAGAATCTCGAAAGACTCTCCCGCTCAGGATTTGTTTTATTGAGAAGATTATTTTGAGATAATCTTAATTTTTGCTGTTTTTAAACCTGGAGATGTTGCTTCAAGTTCGATTACACC
>JBOFIZ010000391.1:0-4584 GCA_051650425.1 Bacteroidales bacterium | reverse complement strand
TATTTTTCACGTATTCTGTTTATGGAACAAGGTGTGGTTTTTGTACAGAGAAGTGCTGAAGATTACAAAAAGCATTATACATTAAATGAGAAGAAAAGTGATGTTAAAAGAATTGTGGAGTATTTGACAACTAATAAATACACTTCTAATAATAAACTTTGTCTTTCAGGCTTTGAATATGGAAGTACTATTTTTGCAAACTTACTAAATGAAAAACCTGATGTTTGTAAAGTAGCATTGCTTTCGAATGGTATTTTTGATATGGTGAATCATGCAAAAAAAGATAAATTGAAGAATCACTATCAACGTTTTTTTGATTATTCTTCACAGGATAAGTTTATTAGAATCTTACAGAAATCCCCCTATCAGGCGATTAAAAGAAAAGCTGTTTATCCTGCGGTGCTCGTCTTGAACGGTGAAGGGCATCAAGGAATAGATCCGTCACATTCATATAAATATATAGCTAAATTACAAATGAGAACAGATGGTTCTAATCCTATATTATTATATGACCAGGCTAAAATGAATCGAAAAGATGATATGCTTGTTTATGATTATCGGGAAAAAATCTATTATACATTGACATTTTTAAGTCGTGAAATAGGTTTTGAATTGACTTCTGAAAATTTTTCTTATCCGAAATATTAGCACATAAAGGGCTGGATGATTATTCATTCAGCCCTTTATGTGCTATGCTAAAGAGCGTGGAAATATGCAGCAAAAGAAAATATACCATTAGCTTATTTTTATATTGTTGGAATTATTACTATTTTTGAATCGGATGACAAAAAGTGTGAGACATATAATCGGATCGTTACTGGTAATACTGTATTTGTGTTACCATGCTTCGTCGAGCTTTTTTATTCACACGCATTATTTTTATTGGGGGAGTATTACTCACTCCCATCCATACCTTCCTTTAGAGGATGCGGCATCTCATACGCATACACAAGCACAATATAACTGGATTGATCAGGTAAATCATCAAATGTTGGGTGAGATATCTGTGCCAGTCTTTCTATGTGCAGGGTTAATCCTTTTGTGTATATATAAGATTTATCCGGTTTTTGTTGAAGAGCGGATTTCTTATAATTTATCTTCCTCGCGGGCACCCCCGGTTTTTTGATTTCTAATTTAACGACTACAGGCTGAATGTTATATTCCGGGTTTGTAGTGGATCGTTGTATCCGTTAAACAATGAATTTGGAGTAAATCAAAAAACAAAACACATGAAACATATATTTATAATGCTTTTGGCGGTATTTTATATCGCTCTCCCTTCTTATACACAAGCGCAAACAAAAAATAGTGATGCAAATATTTACGGTCATGTTATTGATGCTAAGACCGGTGAACACTTACCTTATATTACGATAGCTTTAAAAGGTACAACAATAGGAACTGTAACAGATGCTTCGGGACATTATTTTCTAAAGAATTTGCCAACAGGTGATTTTACGATTGTGGCATCATCAGTTGGATATAAAAGTGAGGAGAAAAAAATAAGAATAGAACCTAAAACAAGTGTTGAGATCAACTTTTCCTTACAAGAACAATTATTGGAAATGGATGAAGTGGTAGTTTCAGCCAGTCGTAATGAAACGAATAAGTTAAAGTCTTCAACGATTGTAAATATTGCGTCAACTAAGCTATTTGAAACAACTGCTTCATGTAACTTATCCGAGACGATGAATTTTCAATCCGGCTTACGAGTGGAGAATAATTGTGGAAATTGTGGGACGACGCAGCTTCGGATTAATGGTTTAGAGGGACAATATTCACAAGTCTTGCTAGATAGCAGACCAATCTTTAGCTCTTTGGCTGGAGTTTATGGATTAGAACAGATTCCGGTATCAATGATCGAACGTGTGGAGGTCGTGAAAGGGGGTGGCTCAGCTCTCTTTGGTTCCAGTGCAATTGGAGGTGTCGTAAATATTATTACGAAAGAACCATTGAGAAACTCAGTGACTCTTTCGAATACGACAAATATTCTTGAAAAAGGAGGAGCAGATCTTAATACATCATTAAATGGTTCTTTTGTTACGGATGATTACAAAGCGGGGGTTTATATTTTTGGAATGGTAAAACATCGGGATGCCTATGATAGAAATAAGGATGGTTTCTCGGATCTGCCTAAACTCAATTCCGAAACAGTTGGATTCAGAGGATATTATAAAACAAGTAATTATACAAAACTTACAGCTGAGTATCATCATATTAATGAATACAGAAGAGGTGGCGATAATTTAGGAGAACCACCGCATAAAGCCAATATTGCAGAAGAGCTGAACCATAATATAAATGGAGGTGGTTTGAAGTTTGATTATCTTAGTCCTAACTACAAGCATAAATGGGGGATATATACCTCCGCACAAGGAATCAAACGGAGTAGTTATTTTGGTGTTGATATGAATCCGGATGCTTATGGTAAAACAAATGATAAAACTATTGTAGCAGGGTCGCAATACACTTATTCTTTTGATAAATGCTTATTTATGCCTGCAGATCTGACGGCAGGAGTTGAATATACCTATAATAATCTGCATGATCTGATTTTGGGATATGGAAGGGATTTTGCTCAGACAACACAAATTGCTGGAGCTTATTTCCAAAATGAATGGAAGAGCGATAAATTAAATCTGCTCTTAGGCGGACGATTGGATAAACATAATCTAATGAAACATCCGGTATTTTCGCCTCGTGTGAATGCCCGTTACAGTCCAAGCCAGAAAATAGGGTTGAGAGCGAGTTATTCGAGCGGTTACAGAGCTCCGCAGGCATATAATGAGGATTTACACATTGATGCTGTTTCGGGAACGATTGCTTTAATACAGCTAGACCCGGAGTTGAAGCCAGAGTATTCACATAGCTTGAGTGCATCGGTTGATTTATATCAAAACTTTGGAAAACTACAGACAAACCTTTTGATTGAAGGTTTTTATACCGTATTGAATGATGTATTTACCCTTGAAAAGATCGGAGAAACTCCGGAAGGTCATATAATAATGGAACGCAGAAATGCTACCGGTGCGAAGGTTAAAGGTATCAGTGCCGAATTAAAAATCGGAATACCCGATCGTTTTGATCTTCAATTAGGTTATACTTTTCAGAAGAGTCTTTTTAAGGAGGCTGAAAAATGGTCAGATGATATAGCACCACAAAAAAGAATGTTCCGTTCTCCTGATCAATATGGCTATTTGACGGCAAATTACTATATAAACAAGGCATTTAAAGCATCGGTATTTGGTAATTATACAGGTTCTATGCTCGTGCAGCACAATAAAGGCTATGTCCCAAATGATATGGAAAAAGAAACACCGGATTTTTGGGATCTTGGTTTGAAACTATCATACAATATAAAGATCTCCAAGCTTATAAACTTAGAGCTGAACGGAGGAATTAAAAATATACTGGATAGTTATCAGAATGATCTTGACTTCGGTATAAATAAAGACGCTGCTTATATTTATGGACCATCTTTACCAAGGACATATTTTGTTGGTTTAAAGTTTACAATGTAAGAGTTTATTTCAAAAAAATGGTTAGCTGAATGATATTCAGCTGGCCTTTTTTTAGAACTTAAAAGTAGTGATGTCACATGATAAATGTCACTTTTAATGGACAAATATGTGTCAAGTTGTTGTAGATCAGTGTTAAGTAGATATGTTTATCTGTCATTAATTTTTTATTGATAAAACTCGGATCAGATATACTTTTGCACTGTCGAAATAACTCGTGTATGATTTAAGAGAATCATGAAAGGTTAGCATGTTAGATATTTGAATAGATATTTCAGAGAACAACAACTAACCTGTATCTTAACTAAAGAATTGTGTTATCAGAGGTTTGCTCATAGTGTAAAGATGCAAATTTCTTTACGTTCAGTTATACCACCCTTTATGTGTTATAGTCTATAATTATTCCTATAAGAGCTAATGCTAAAATTGAGATAGAAGAGGGTGGCTTCTCTTAATTAGCTCTTACAGTCAGCAAATCCTTAAAAAAGGATTCAGCTGTCGGATGAAAGGATTTTGAATTAAAGAATTAGAAGTTCATATGAAAAGTGTTTTTAGATACAAATTATCGTCCATCTTTGTTTTGTCACTTATATCTATCATTCTTACAGCTTGTAGCAATGATTCGGATTCGGACGCAAATGGCTTCGCTCATATTGAAGTCGTCACTGCAAAGGGTGAGCCGGTTCCGAATCAAGCTATTCAAGTATTTAATGAAATTGACTTTGAAAGATTTTCAAAGGATAATACGATCATGCCAACCGACTATTGCTTTACAGGGAAAAATGGCAAAGTTGTTTATGAAGTAGATCGTTTTAAGTGGTTTAAAGGCTCTAAGAATTCGATGATTACTTTTGTTGTTCAATTTGGTGCAGGAAAAGATAATTATGCGATTTGGAGTTCAGGGAAGACCTTTAAACCCGGTCAAAATCAGAATATTTCTCTCAAATTAGAATAGTTGAATAATTTAGATTCCTAAAAGTACCAATAGAAAAACTATTTATTTGCATTAGTTTTAGTTACTAAGTTCAGATTTAAACTGTTTTATTATTTCTGTGATATGCGGTTT
>JBOFIZ010000390.1:0-4280 GCA_051650425.1 Bacteroidales bacterium | reverse complement strand
TATTTATTTGCAATAAATCGACACAAAGGTAAATTATTTTATGACAACTCTTTCAAAATCAAAGAGGATCTACATCATAATAAACGAATAGCGATTTAAAACGTTCATCTTCTAACATCTGTAAACGAACGGTATGAAGCAGTTCTTTTACCTTTGCCGGAGAAATGTTACTCTCAATCTTTAACACAATTTTCTTTATATAAAGATTTTGGATGCGCGAAACAGGGGGATTATCGGGTCCTAAAATCCGTTCTCCGAATTGATTACGTAAACGAATAGCCATTTCCTGTGATAACTTATCCAGTAAAATTCCATCTTTATGTTTCAGATAAATATAGATCAATCTGAAATATGGAGGATACTTGAAAAGCTTTCGCTCTGCCATTTGCTGAGCAAACATTTCTTTGTAGTTATTAGTTATTACTTCCTGTATGACAGGATGTTTTGGATCTGAGGTTTGAAGGATGACTAATCCTCGTTTGTTTTTACGCCCGGCTCGTCCGCTTACCTGCGCCATTAACTGATAGGCTCTTTCATAGGATCTGAAATCGGGATAATTCATTAATGTATCTGCATTCAGAATGCCTACTACACTAACATTGTCAAAATCCAGTCCTTTGGATACCATTTGGGTACCTATCAGTATTTTGGTTTTTCCGCTTTGAAATCTTTCAATAATCTCCTGATAAGCTTTTTTAGATCGTGTGGTATCCATATCCATCCGTTCTACCTGAATGTCGGGAAATATTTCCTTAATCTCATCTTCAATCCGCTCGGTCCCGTAACCGATTGTTTCGAGGGAATGATGTCCGCATGCCGGACAAATACGTGTTACAGGCTGGGTATAGCCACAATAGTGGCAGGTGAGTTGACCTAATCCTTTGTGGTAAGTGAGACTTACATCACAATGTTTGCATTTAGGGACATATGCACATAGTGTGCATTCAACTAAAGGTGCAAAACCTCGCCGGTTTTGAAATAATATGACCTGTTCGTTATTTTGGAATGCTTTCCCCATTTCCTCTATAAGCAAGGGTGAAAAACTGGATCGCATCCTTTTTTTTCTTTTCAAATCTTTAATATCGACTGGAATTATTTCAGGCAACTCAAGTCCTTCGTGGCGAGTAGTCAGTTCGACCAAACCATATTTACCGGACAATGCATTCATGTAGGTTTCAAATGCAGGAGTAGCAGTACCAAGTAAAACTTTCGCATTGTAGGCTTTTGCAAGTACAATAGCTGCATTACGTGCATGATAACGTGGAGCCGGATCATACTGTTTGTAGGTAGTTTCGTGCTCTTCATCCACGATAACAAGCCCTAATCTTTGAAAAGGAAGGAAAATAGAAGATCGTACACCCAGAATAATATCTATACCCTCGTCTTTCAAGAGCTTCATCCAGATTTCAGTTCGTTCATTACCTGAAAATTTGGAGTGATAGATTCCGATTCGCTTTCCGAAAACACGCTGTAAACGTTCTGTTAGCTGTGTCGTCAGTGCAATTTCCGGAACAAGATATAACACCTGTTTATTGTCAGCTAACGCTTTTTCGATTAAACGAATATAGATTTCTGTTTTACCACTGCCTGTAATACCGAAAAGAAGAGTTGTATCTTTGGCTTGAAAAGCTGTTTCGATCTGTTGCAAAGCAGAGCTTTGAGCTTCATTCAAATCATAAGAGTCTTGTGTTTCTTTTGTAAACTTACCTAAACGACTGACTTCTTTTTGGTATATCTCAAAGATACCTTTGTCAACCAGTGTTTTTAAATGTGATGAAGTTATTTCAGCCTTTTCATAAAGCTGTTTTTTTGAAACTTCAGCCGGAGTGTCCTGTATCATAAATTGTGACAAGGCAATATAACTCATAACAACATGCAGTTGTTTCGGAGATCTGCCTAAATCCGTGTAAATTTCTTTGAGCCTCTCTTCTTCTTTTCTTGAAAAAGTAAGTCTCACATAATCCTCCTGCTTAGGTGTATATCCGCCTTTTTCGTCCTCTTCATTTTTAAGAGCAGCTGGCATTGCGGCTTTGTAGACGTCTCCGATCGGACACAAATAGTAATCTGAAATCCATTCCCAAAACTTGATTTGTAACGGAAATACGATTGGAAAATCATCACAAACACTTAAAATATCTTTTGCTTCATACTCTTCAGGTTTACGATCGTGCACTTCTACTACTATTCCCGTATAAGTCTTATTCCGGCCAAAAGGTACGACGACCCGACTCCCTGTCTGTGGATAAGGAGTTATTGTTTCGGGAAAAGAGTATGTGTAATACTTCGCCATAGGTAAAGGAAGTATTACATCTACAAATCGTTTTTTTTCTGTTGCAAAAAGCATTCGGTCATTTGGTTTTATTACAACACAAGCAACATAACTATAGAGTTCGTTGAATCGATAGTATGTTGCTTGTGTACTGTTTAGAATTTGAATCTAAATATACTTATATTTTCGAAATATAGCGTCTGATTCCGGCTAAATGATAATGATTGTATGAGGTTATTTTCGAAAGAATATTACCTTCCTGATCTAAATCATCAAGATGAACAAAACCGGAAGCATGAAGAACTTTTAATGGTTCTACATAGATTCCGACATGTTTGACTTTGTCATCAGCTGTTGCAAAAAAGATTAAATCTCCTGTTTTTGCATCACTTAATGAATGAATAGCCAGACCATGTTGAATTTGCTGACGTGCATCCCGTGGAATATTTATACCTTCCATTCGGTAAGCAATCTGTGTTAACCCCGAACAATCAATACCCAGAATTGATTTACCACCCCATTGATAAGGAGCATTGAGTAACCGCTTGGCAATATGCATTAACCCTGTTACGCTTTTTTCGGTAGGTGTCTGCTCGACAAATGCGCGAGGAACTGAATAAACTCTATTTGCAACTTTGAATGATTCAGATGTGCGATCGTAATCACGTATAAATGCTCCCATTGGCAAATATATATTTTCACCTGTTAATTCCGCTTTGGCCAGAGGTTCGGTAATAAAACTCAGCGGTGCCTGTAAAAGATGTGTAAACTCTAACTGATCAATCGGTGTGATCATTTTCTTATCGACCCATCCTTCATAGTTGTCTGCAACATTGCGTATGCATACCCATCTTTCAGTCTTTTCGATGATATAAAATAATTCACCGAAAAGGATTTGTGTTAACTGCTCAGCACCTTCGTCTGCAGCAGCACGAAGTGGTATGAGAGGGTTAAGATTAATAGCAAACATATATTCTTTAATTAAATTTTTTGTCTATCTCGTTGTTCTCAATAACGACAATAATCTTTTTCCCATCCGGGGCATAATTAGGCGTGGTACATGCAAATAAGCGATCTACTAATGATTGCATTTCCTCCTGAGTAAGCATTTTTCCATAAGGAATCGCAATCGATTCAGCATAAGACAAAGCTAATTGCTTTTGAATTTCATCTTGTGGTTCGCCTACCTTTTCCTGTGCTGTATGTACAAGATTAATAAGCGTTTCTTTCACTTTACTACGCTTAATATCACCTGGTATACCATTTATAGAGAAGCTATTTCCTCCTAAATCGGATAAGTCAAACCCAAGATGATATAACTCTTCAATAACTTCAGGAATAAATGCAGCTTCTGCAGGAGTAAATTCAATGACCTCCGGAAAGAGAACTCGTTGAGAACTGGTTTGTTGAGAAGTTATCTTCTCCAGGTTTTCGATAAAAGAAACAAGCGTATGAGCTCTGTGCTGATCTATCAGCATTAGTCCGGATGCTACACTGGTAGCAATATATTTTCCGTTTAGCTGCATAAGACCACCGACATAATTCGGGGTTATTTCTTCTTCGAAATCAATGCTGTTTTGTGCTTGTTCTTCAATAGTTACCGGAACGAAGAAAGAGTCATTGTATTCTTCGTCATCCTCATCTTCAATAGCTGATTTAAAAACCTGATTTTCTTGTCCGGTTAATTCCTTGTCAGGATAAACAGACTGCCAGTTTTTTGGTGATGGAGATGATGGATAACTATTACCAAAATTGAGATTTGGCGCAACTCCCCCTCCTGAAGAGGTAAAAGGATTATAGTCGGCATTAAATGTCACTTTTGGAGGCTCAATAGATATATCCTGATTAAATACGGGTATATCTACAGCTCCTTCCATATCGAAATCAATGGATGGAACAGCACTGAATTTGCCAAATGCTTCTTTTACAGCAGCCAATAATATCTGATAAATAACTACTTCATCTTCAAACTTTATTTCAGTTTTTGTTGGATGAATATTTACATCAATGG
>JBOFIZ010000389.1:0-8634 GCA_051650425.1 Bacteroidales bacterium | reverse complement strand
ATGCAAAAAATGGACTATACGCTTGTTCTAAAAGGGCATATTGGTATTGCAACCTGTAAATTTCCGGAAGGAACACGCGGGTCTCAAATCGATATTCTGGCAAGAAAAGCGATGTGGGATCGTGGATTAAATTACGGACACGGTACAGGACACGGTATCGGACATTTTCTGAATGTTCATGAAGGACCGCAGTCAATCCGTATGGATGAGAATCCGACCAAACTGGTACCTGGTATGATTTTATCAAACGAACCCGGCCTATACAGAACCGGCGAATATGGTATCCGTATTGAGAATCTGATTCTGATTAAAGAAGAAATGGTTACTCCGTTTGGCAAGTTTCTGGGATTTGAAACATTAACTCTTTTCCCTATCGATACCAAAGCGATTGACTTCAACCTTTTATCAGCTGAGGAAATCGAATGGTTAAACAGCTATCATCAACATGTTTACTCGAAACTATCTCCAAATCTTACGGAAGATGAAGATGCATGGCTAAGAGAGAAAACAAGACCTGTAAACGCATAATTTATTATCATAACTCTACCAAGAAGTATCTACTATTCTTTTTTATTAATTGTAGAATCTTCTTGGTAGCTTTTTTTTAACTAATACCTGCAATTATGGCTATCATCAGAAGTGTAAGAGGATATACTCCTCAAATTGGCGAAAATTGTTTTTTAGCTGAAAACTGTGCAATTATCGGAGACGTTATAATGGGTAGAGATTGTAGTATCTGGTATAGTACAGTCTTGCGTGGTGATGTGAACTCAATCCGTATAGGTAATCAGGTTAATATTCAGGATGGTTCGGTTTTACATACGCTTTATGAAAAATCCACGATCGAAATTGAGGATAATGTATCTGTAGGTCACAATGTTACCATCCATGGTGCGACAATAAAAAACGGAGCACTGATTGGCATGGGATCTGTAATATTAGATCACGTTATTGTCGGAGAAGGTGCTATTATAGCTGCAGGCTCGGTCGTGACTGCTAAAACGATTGTTGAACCCGGATCTATTTATGCGGGTGTACCGGCTAAATTTATTAAAAAAGTCGATCCGGAGCAATCAAAAGAAATGAATGAAAAAATTGCTCGAAACTACTTAATGTATGCATCCTGGTATAAAGAATAACTCAAATACAACTTTATTAATTTTACTCATAGGTTTCTGGATTGTAAATGTTATCCAATGTATTTTCACACCCTTACATTACGATGAGGCTTATTATTGGATGTTTTCTCAATTCCTTGACTGGGGATATTTTGATCACCCCCCTATGACACCACTCTTAATTCATTTGGGGAATTTTATTTCGTCAAATGAATCAGGGGTGAGAATCATTATCTCTTTACTACAACCTGTTTATCTGTTTCTCTTCTGGTTATTGATCAAAAGAGATGATTTTACAGCAAAAGATGCAACATTATATTTTTTAGTTGCTATTTCTATTCCTTTACTGGAAATGAATGGCTTCATAGCAACTCCGGATGCTCCTCTTATGTTCTTTACAGTTATTTTCCTGGGCTGTTTTGAAAAATACAGAGCGAGCAACTCCTATTTATGGAGTATCCTTACCGGTGTATCTATGGCTTTACTGGCATATAGCAAATATCATGGTGCTATCGTGGTCATTTGTACACTGGCAGCCAATTTATCTATATTAAAACGTCCTAAAACCTATTTGGCTGCATTAACAGCTATCTTGTTACTGATTCCACATTTTATATGGCAGTACGAGAATGATTTCGCTTCGTTTAAATACCATTTATCCGATAGGAACAAGCGTTTTAAAGCATCATATTTTTTCGAATACATCGGAAATATGTGGGTAACCCTGAATCCATTTCTATTCCCCGTATTTCTTTCCAGTCTGGTCGGTAACAGAACAAAAACACCTTTTGAAAAGACTATTAAATATCTTTCACTTGGTTTCCTGTTGTTTTTCGGACTTTCAGCTATTCGCGGTCATGTTCAGCCTCAATGGATACTCCCTGCTTCGCTGGGTGTTATATTCTGGATTTTACTGGCATGCAAAAGAACAACTAAAAAATTCGACTACGTATTTAAGGCGTCTGTTTTGTCGATTCTTCTCATCTTATTTGTGCGATTGAATCTGATCTTTAACTGGATTAATATTCCTGCAATGGGTTTTGACAATAAAGCTGATATGCTGGCTATAAAAGCAGTTGCTAAAGATTTACCTGTGGTTATGAAGAGCTCTTATTCTCGTGCTGCACTCTATAATTTCTATACAGGCGGAACAGCGAACAGTCAGCAAGAATGGAGTCACCGGAGTAGCCAGTATCAACTATGGGATATTGACTCGGAATGGTATAATAAAGCTGTTGTTATTGAGGTTGCGAAGGGAGATTCAGCTATCACTCTACCAAGCGGTAAAACGTTCAGCTATGTCATTAACGAACATTATATCCCGACTCATAAACTGGAGGCTGAATGGATCAATCCGATCACACATCTGAATAACGATTCTATGGTTATCGTAGAAACTGTTATACATAATCCATATCCATTTGATATCCGCTTAGGTCAAGATGCCAATGAACTGGATGTTGATTTGGTTATACATAAGAAAAAAGAAATTGTCGGAATTTTCCCGATTGCTGACCGCGAAATTACCGTTCCTGCCAAAAGTGAAATACAATTGCTTTATGAATGGACACCTCACGATAAACCAGAGGGTGAATACGAATTAAGTTATTGGATAAAAAATAAACCGATGGAATCTTGGTGGGCAAATAAGAATAAATATAAAATTACGTTTGAATAATTAATGATTACCCAATTTATAAAATTCGCTTTTGTAGGTGCCACAGGCACTATCTTAGACTTCGGAATCACATGGTTAAGCAAAGAAAAACTGCATTATAATAAATATGTTGCTAACTCCATCGGATTTCTGATTGCGGCTACGTCAAATTTTATATTAAACAGAGTCTGGACTTTTGAAAGTCAAAATCCGGATATTCAATATGAATATCTGTTATTTATGCTGATCTCTATTTTGGGATTATCCATTAATAATATGGTCATCTTTATTCTTTCTAAAAAATGGGCTGATAAACTATTCCGGTTTTATCCTCAATACCGATTCTACTTCTCTAAAATTGTAGCAACCGGTGTCGTGATTTTATGGAATTTCTTTATGAATTACTTTTATACCTTTGCTAAATAAAAACCAGATGAATACAAAAATATATTTAGATGAAGTTGATTCTACAAATAAGTATCTGCGGGAATTGACGACTAAAAACAAGTCTATTGAAGAAGGGACACTTGTCTGGAGCAAAAAACAAACCAAAGGACGGGGACAAACTGGAAATAGCTGGGAATCCGAACCCAACATGAACCTGACTTTTAGCTTTATTCTTTATCCAGAGTTCCTTCATATAAATGAACAATTTATTCTTTCTGAACTTGTTGCTGCTGCTCTGCTGGAAGAACTCAGCCAGTTTGGATCCGGTTTTAGTATCAAATGGCCTAATGATATTTACTGGATGGACAAAAAAGTAGCGGGAATTTTGATTGAAAATGACTTAACAGGCTCACAAATACAACAAACAATCGTTGGTGTAGGATTAAATGTAAATCAGACACTATTTATTAGCGATGCTCCAAATCCTGTTTCGTTAAAGCAGATAACCGGAAAAACTTTTAATCTCGTAGATTTGCTTGACAGTATTATGTCAAATATATATAGCAAATACCTTCAGTTAATCAGCGATGGAGGTGAAGATATACATAACTATTATATGGCGCATCTATACCGAAAGAATGGCTTCTATACATACCGGGATAAAACGGGATTATTCGAAGCTGAAATAGACCATATAGAACCAGGGGGATATTTGGTTCTTAAAGATAAAGATACACATAAAAGAGTATATGCTTTTAAAGAGGTAGAATATATCTTTTGATACTTCCCTGTCAGATAAATAAAAAGAGCACACATCCATGACTTATCTCATAGTTGTATGCTTTTTTTATTTATAAGGCAATCATTATTTTTCTTCCTCATCGATCCTAAGCTTCATCATTATACGCGTATTCTCTTTTTTCATTTCTTCAATCCACTTTAAATTGGAGCGAATAAACTCATTGGATTGCTCCTGATTAGCCCGTGACAAATAATAGCCTGCATTATCCAGAAAATCAATAATAACACGTTTGATTTTTTGCTGAAAGTCAATTAAATCACTTTTTTTAGTATTGAAACGGCGACTTACAAACTGAGTCTTTATTTCATCCATCATTGCCCTACCCCGGATAAAATAATAATTACCCATAAACAGATTTGCAGAAAAATTTGAAGGGTCCTTAAGTAGAATCTGATTCACTTCATTCAAGGCCTCATCTGTTCGCCCCATTAAGAGTTCCAGCTTAGCAATAGTGAGATTAAGATGCATATCAGATTCATATTCCGATTTCATTTGCTTTAAAATACGAAGTACTTCTTCGTATTCATTATTTGCCCAATATTTTTGTACAATATACTCCTTTACTAACGGGAAATAATTGTAATCATTTTTGCAGATATAATTGAAAACAGGTTCCAGCAAACTCTCTTTTTTGGACATAACCAATGCATCATCAATTTCGCGTAAAAGATCAGATTCCTCACCCGAATGCTCTTTATATTTCCGTATAAAACTGAATAAAGAACGGGAGTCCTGACTCATAGCTGAAGCAACAATGGCACGGGCATATTGTTCTGTCGTACTTAAGTAATCATTTGTATTAAGAAACTCCTGATAGAGGGCTGTGGCTTCTTTCCATTTGTTCTGCTGAAAGAAACGAAACGCATAACCCTCATTTGACTCAGCAAATGAAGTAATTGAGATATTAACTAGAAATAGAAATAAAACAATTCTTACCATCTGGAATTAATTAAGTCTGTTTATTAGCGATATTTTTCTTCTTGCTCATCCTCCATAATACTCAGATAGCTATTATAGCGGGATTCGCTTATATAATTGTTTTCTAATGCTTCTAATACAGCACAACCCGGTTCATTGATATGCAAGCAGTTATTGAATCTGCATGATTTTGATAATTCAAAAATCTCAGGAAAAAAATGAGAAACCTCTTCTTTCTTGAAATCAACTGTCCCAAATCCACGGATCCCTGGTGTGTCAATAATATAGCCTCCCTCCGGAGTCTCAAACATTTCAGAGAAAGTAGTCGTATGCATTCCCTGCTGGTGATAAGCTGATATATCTCCTGTTTTAAGACTTAATCCTGGTATCAATGCATTAATGAGCGTAGATTTACCAACCCCCGAATGTCCCGAAAGAAGTGTAATTTTACCCTTAATAGCCTGACGCAATTCTTCAAGTCCTTCACCTGTTTTGGCAGATATTAAGTGGCATTTATAACCTATATTTTCATACAAAAACATAAGTGCATCTGCATATTCCTTTTCTTCAACATCCAATGCATCAGCTTTGTTTATTAAAATCTCTACCGGAATCCGATAAGCTTCTGCTGATGCTAAAAAACGATCAATAAAGGTTGTGGTTGTCGCTGGAGCTTTCAACGTGATAATCAGATAAGCCTGATCTACATTTGCTGCCAGAATATGAGAATGCTTTGAGAGATTTGATGCCCGACGAACAATATAGTTTTTACGATCCATAATCTCATGAATCATTGCTTGTCCTTCTTTATTCAGGGTAATCGCTACACGATCACCTACTGCAATCGGATTGGTTGAACGAATACCTTTCAATCGGAAATTCCCTTTAATCTTACACTCTACCAACTGACCTTCATCGGTTTTGACCTGATACCAGCTTCCCGTATTTTTGATTACTAATCCCTTCATAAGCCTAGTTTATATAAGTAAAAAAGGATTACGCCAAGTTTGAAGCGTAATCCTTGTGCAAAACTATACGGTCAATATCTCTTTTTCTTTGATCGAATATAGCTCATCTGCTTTTTTCACATAGATATCATGTTTCTTTTGCACTTGAGCTTCTGCATCTTTTTCAGCATCTTCAGGAAGACCTTCTTTGATCATTTTCTTCAAAGTTTCATTTGCATCACGACGCGCATTACGAATACTAACTTTTGCTTTTTCAGTTTCTTCCTTACATTGCTTAGCCAGTTGTTTACGTCTTTCTTCTGTCAAAGCCGGAATACGAAGAATAATAATCTCACCGTTATTCTCAGGTGTGATTCCTACTTCCGAATTCATCAATGCTCTTTCGATTACAGAAATCATATTTTTCTCCCATGGAGCAATTGTTATTGTTTTTGCATCGGGTGTAGATACAGTTGCTACTGCACTAATACCTACACTTGAACCATAATATTCTACAAATACACCCTCAAGAATCTTTGGGTTCGATTTGCCGGCACGAATATGGCTTAATGATTCCTCTAAGTGGTCACATGCTTGTGACATTTTATTTTCTGCTGCTGAAATATGAATCTGAACGTCCATAAATTGAATATATTATTATTTATTATAAGGCTTAGTAAACTAATGTCCCGATATTTTCACCTGACATCACTTTATTTAAATTCCCTACCGTATCCATATCAAATACAATAATAGGCAGGTTATTTTCTTTGCAAAGAGCTGTAGCTGTCAAATCCATTACCTTTAATCCGCGGTTATAAACCTCATCATACGTAATTTTATCGAACTTCGTAGCTGTAGGATCTTTCTCCGGATCCGCTGTGTAAATTCCATCTACACGAGTTCCTTTAAGCATTACCTCAGCTTTAATTTCAACTCCACGTAATGCTGAAGCTGTATCTGTAGTAAAGAATGGATTGCCCGTTCCTCCGGCAATAATCGCTACTTTTCCTTCCTCTAAGGCTGCAATTGCTTTCTCGCTGCTATAATGCTCACCGATTGGATACATATTTGTTGCTGTATAAACAATTGCTTTTGTTCCGATTGACTGAAGTGCCGAGCATAATGCCAGACTGTTGATCACGGTAGCCAGCATTCCCATTTGATCTCCTT
This sequence comes from Bacteroidales bacterium, assembly GCA_051650425.1. Classification (GTDB taxonomy): domain Bacteria; phylum Bacteroidota; class Bacteroidia; order Bacteroidales; family UBA7332; genus UBA7332. The sequence goes on along the minus strand of JBOFIZ010000389.1, from coordinate 1,632 downwards.
TTACACGATCAAATCCTTTAGCTGCACCAGATAATCCACGGAAAATATTGCCACCTCCGATAACAATTCCAACCTGGATTCCTTTATTCACCAGTTCTTGAATCTGTGTTGCATATTCACCTAAACGAACTTCGTCAATCCCATATTGTTTACCTCCCATTAACGACTCTCCGCTAAGTTTAAGAAGTATTCTTTTATAATTTGCCATATCAGTTTCTTTATTGTGTACGATCGGTATATTGTGCAAATATATTAAAAGAAAAGCGATGAATGACGATAAAAAGGGAGAAAATCATTACAGCTTGTGACTGTATGTTTTTTTTGATAAGGAAGCATTCGCAATTTAATTGATTAAACTTGCTAAACGCCTGATTTGTGTTTTAAGTTCACCTTCTTTTTCAGATGATATAATAGCTATATCTCTGGCCAGGATCACCTGGCAATAAATAGCCGATAGAAGCGAGCGCATTTCATCCTTAAAATGATCATGACGCAAACTCTGGTTGCGATAATTCTCAACCAACACTTCTTTTCTTACGCATAACTGTTTTATTCTGACAGGTATTGCATACATATCTTCATTAGCCATTTCGTAGGCTTCTGTTAGTAATAATTGAGTTAATCTATCATTTTCAGACATTATTACCTCAATAACTTCCGGTTTTTTCATTGTATTCACTTCCATGGTAATCAACTAATTAATTTTATGTCTGCAGCAAATATAAACAAAAAAAGCTGTCTTCCAAGAAGACAGCTTAATATTTCATCTAAAAGGTTACAATTACTTAACTGTATCCATGTGTAAGATTAAGTCAAGAACTTTGTTTGAATAACCCCACTCGTTGTCATACCAAGATACAACTTTAACGAAGTTATCATTCAAAGAGATACCTGCTTTCGCATCAAAGATTGAAGTGCGAGCGTCAGTGATGAAGTCAGTTGAAACAACTTCGTCTTCTGTATATCCTAGGATACCTTTCAATTCGCCTTCTGAAGCTTCTTTAATAGCAGCACAGATTTCAGCATAAGAAGCACCTTTTTCAATACGGCAAGTCAAGTCAACTACAGAAACGTCCAAAGTTGGAACGCGGAATGCCATACCTGTAAGTTTTCCGTTCAATGCAGGAATAACTTTACCTACAGCTTTAGCTGCACCTGTAGAAGAAGGAATGATGTTACCAGCAGCTGCACGACCACCTCTCCAGTCTTTCGCTGAAGGAGCATCTACAGTTTTTTGTGTATTTGTTGTAGCGTGAACAGTTGTCATTAAACCTTCTACGATACCAAATTTATCGTTGATAACTTTAGCTAAAGGAGCCAAACAGTTTGTAGTACAAGAAGCGTTAGAAACGAAAGTTTCACCTTTGTACTCTTTGTGGTTAACACCACATACAAACATTGGAGTATCATCTTTAGAAGGAGCAGACATAACAACGCGTTTTGCACCAGCGTTGATGTGTTTTTGAGCTGTTTCTTTAGTAAGGAAAAGACCTGTTGATTCAACAACATACTCAGCACCTACTGCATCCCATTTCAAATCATCACCTCTTTCAGCTGTTACACGGATAGCTTTACCGTTTACAACTAGAGATCCGTCTTTTACTTCTACAGTACCGTTAAATCTACCGTGTA
>JBOFIZ010000388.1:0-1663 GCA_051650425.1 Bacteroidales bacterium | reverse complement strand
TTCGCAGTGACTGAATGAAATCGTCAAGCAGTGTATCTTCGGGCATGGGGATATAGAAAGAGGTGCGAATAGCAAATAATTCGCCGGCAGCACCTACTACGGAATAGAGTCGTGAATCCAGATCTTTGAGGAAGGATTCGTATTTCCAGTACAATCCTTCACCGACAGAAGCACTCTCTTTCTCATTGCCTGCAATAACTCTTTTTTCGCCTGCAACACATCCGACAGTCGGATCGGCAAATTGAAGTGCGATTTCTCTGATCGCTTGTCTGTTTAACAAGGTGTTGGCGTCTGTGAAGATAGTCAACGGAGTTTCTATGAGCGGCATGGCGCGATTTATAGCAGCGGTTTTTCCTTTTCTCTCAGGAGAGAAAAGAACTTTTACGCGATCATATTGCTGAAGCAATTCATTGGTCTGATCGGTAGATCCATCGGTTACCCAGATGATCTGGAGTTTGTCCGCAGGATAATCCAGAGCGAAGCAATTCTCCATTTTTGATTCGATAATATCCTCTTCGTTATAAGCCGCAATGAGTAAAGATACGGAAGGCCATTCCGTATAAGTATGTGAAGTTTCTGCAGGATAGATACATTCTTTTATTTTTACAATAATATAAAGTACTATTCCATATCCGATATATGTATAGAATATGATGAATAATAAAATAAAGAATAGATAAATCATAGATTCAGGTATATATAGTTGCAAATATTTTCTGTATCTGGTTTGACCAGGATAATTGAGGATATATGCTATTTCGAATATCCTCCGGTGTAAGTTCTGTTTGTTGAATAAACCCGATGCATTGTCTGATATTTAAAGGGCTTTCATTATCCGGAGCATGGAGCGTGTAAGCCTTTTTGTCGAAGTCGGGATCCTGTTCCGAATAGACAAAGGGTATCCCGCGTGCAGCATATTCTCTGTTTTTTAAAGATTTGAGCTGAGTGATATTGCTGCGATGCCTTCCGAGACTGCCTATGGCAAAATCCATCTGGTTGAAAATGCCATTAAGCTCACTTCCATACATCGGTCCGTGAAAAAGGATATATTGTTCCATTTGCAGGTCTTTTACCAGTTTTTGCAGCATGAAACCTGCAGGAGTGGAGGGTTGTCCGACGATATGCAGATATACTTTTTTCCCTGAGTTTGTCTTATTGTAATCTGCAATACCGTTAATAGCCCGGTCAACACCATGCCAGTAATGTAACTCACCAACTATGATGAAATCATACTGATCCTTTTTGTTTTCGGGGATGACTCTGAGAGGAATCCGTTCGAAATCGATACCGTTGGAAATCTGTATGGCAGGACACCCGAATATGAACGGATCATCGTTGTATGTGACGACATAGTCGGTGTTTGCAAACAGCTGATTGCGATAACGTTTGTCGAACCAATGTTTAACTTTGTCTATACGGCGGGCCTCTGCAAATTCATTGTCATAGGGATAAGTCGGAATCTCTATGAGTACTTTTATCCGGTTTTCCCTGAGCGACCTGACAAAAGCTATAAAGAACGGGTTTGCATTGCTGTAATAACGAATATAGACAAAATCATATTTGTGATCCAGAATATGCTTTAATACCGGAGAGAAGGTGATCCGCTTTTCAATTTTACTGCGTATCCCACTTCCGAACTGATATATTTCCTTTTGATCAACCT
>JBOFIZ010000387.1:0-2997 GCA_051650425.1 Bacteroidales bacterium | reverse complement strand
TCTCACTTTGTGCAGGCATAGTCACATAAGTTGCGAGGTTTGAGTCGAGCATTTTATGTAGTTTCTTCTTAGAACCGTTAACCGTAACTACGCTTTTCTTGTTGATCAAATTATCAGCAAGCTCTTTTTTATATTGTTTATGCCATTCAACCAGGCGGATTGAATCTTGAGGATGCACCAATCCCTCTTTGTTCGGGGGAATGTTTAATAGCAGTAAGCTATTTCTGCCTACACTTTCGTAATAGATATCTATCAGCTGTGATAAGGATTTTAACTTATGATCTTCAGAAGCATGATAGTACCAGCCCGGACGGATTGAAACGTCTGTTTCGGATGGCATCCAGCGAGTACCGTCTTCATGCCCTTTGTTGAATTGTGCCTGTGCAGATAATTTCTCATCGAATTTATCATAGGTTCTTAGCGGGCTCCAATGTTCTTTGCCGGCATGTCCTTCTTCGTTTCCAACCCAGCGGATATCAGCAATAGCACCACCGTGTAAGATACAATTCGGTTGAAGTTTTTTTACGATTTTAGAGATGCGGTTCCAGTCATAGTAATCACCGGAAATGTTTCGGGTATGCAGAGAGTCTGTACCATAGTAGCCTCTTCCGCCATTGGCACCATCGAACCAGATTTCGAAGACGTCTCCGTAATTCGTCAACAGTTCTTCCAGCTGACCACAGAAGTAATCATTATATTCAGGTTTGCCATAATCAGGATGATTACAATCCCACGGAGAAAGATACAATCCCATTTTAAGACCATACTCTTTACATGCATCGCTGAATTCTTTTACCAAATCTCCTTGTCCGTTTTTCCACGGCGAGTTTTTAACACTGTGTTCGGTATATTTTGAAGGCCATAAGCAAAAACCATCATGGTGCTTAGCAGTCAGAATTACACCTTCCAATCCTGCTTCTTTGCAGGTTCTCACCCATTGACGGCAATCCAGATTCGTTGGATTGAAAAGAGCCGGCGATTCATTGCCATATCCCCATTCCATATCCGTATAGGTGTTAATGCTAAAGTGTATAAAAGCAATAGTTTCCAGCTTTTGCCAATCCATTTGTAAAGGAGTCGGTTTAGGTAGCTCCTGAGCAAATAAGTTGGAGGAAGCTAAAGCAAAAATCGATGCGATAGCTCCGGTTTTGATGAAAGATTTCATGTTTGTGGCTTTTTGTATAGATTGAAAAATAGTCCTTTTAAGTCTTAATGCAATCAAGTTGCTCGGCTGACTTTTGAGTTTTACAAATATAGAAATAAAATTCGGGAGCGGGATAGTGTAAAATTAAAGCTAAGAGGTACTTTTGAATGATTCAGGTGCTAATGTGTTAATAATGAGATTTTCGGAAAAGTTAGTGTAAAAAGGTATCGCTTAAGATAGGATATATGTGCACATAATAAAAATAATAATCTACATGTGTTTTAAGGGAAAGGCCTATTGTGTAAGGGTTTTTAAGTGCTTGTGAATATATTAAAAAAATAACACTGAAAAATATTTTAGCTCAAAATACTTGTAATTTAAATTAAAATACTACTTTCGCATCCAACAATAAGGAATATAAGGGGATATAAAGATATCAACTCTTAACGAGTGTAAGTGTTTTGAATTAACGAAATATTTACCAGAATTAACCACAATTGAAAAATTTAGTGCTGAATAATAGATATTTAGCCTATTGAAATATAGCTTTTAAATCATAAAAGACATATACCAAATTTCAAATCTATGAGTAAAAAACCATCGAGAATCTTTCAAGAAAGATCTCTGTTTAACAATGTAAGACGTAGTTCGCTTCTTCGATCTACTATGCTTCTCACAACGATGCTTCCTACATTGCTTTATGCAAATGAAGGAGTCGATGCTCTATCAACAGTAAGCATGAAGGCAGAAATGGCTGTTTCTTCATCTTCTGATGTGAAAATCAAAGGAAATGTAAAAGATGAAACGGGAGAACCGTTAATTGGTGTGAGTGTTACGGTACAAGGCACAACAATCGGTACAGTTACTGACTATGATGGTAACTTCGAATTGTCTGTTCCAGCTAATTCACAATTGGTATTTTCTTACATCGGTTATACTTCTCAGACTGTAAAGCTTTCTGGTAATAAAGCATTGAATATTACAATGAAAGAAGACAGCAAGGCTTTGGATGAAGTTGTTGTTGTTGGTTTCGGTTCTCAGAAGAAGGTGAATGTTACGGGTGCAATTACGCAAGTAAGTGCTGATCAATTGAAAGAACGTCCGGTACAAAATGTATCTCAGGCACTTCAAGGGGTTGTTCCGGGCTTGAACTTATCGGTTAACTCAGCAGGGGGAGAATTGAATGGAGCCATGAATATTAATATTCGTGGTGGTGGTACAATCGGTGACGGATCAAGTAGTTCGCCGCTTGTATTGATCGATGGTGTTGAAGGAAATATGAACTCTATCAATCCACAGGATATTGAAAGTATTTCGGTATTGAAAGATGCGGCTTCTGCTGCGGTATATGGTTCACGTGCACCTTTCGGTGTAATCTTGATTACAACAAAGAAAGGTTCTTCAGGCAGAACAACAATCAACTATAATAATAACTTCCGTTTCAGCTCTCCGATCGGTTTGCCTGATATGTTAGACTCTTATCGTTTTGCTCAGTATTTTAACAGAGCTTCTCAAAATGCTGGTGGACAACCTATTTTTGATGATAAGATGATGGGTCTGATTAAAGATTTCCAAAATGGAACAGCTGAAGGTACAGGAACGATTCTTACAAATAGTAATCGTTGGGGTGAGTATGGCTATGGGTATGCTAATACGGACTGGTTTGATGTTCACTATAAAGATCATTCTTTCTCACAAGAGCATAACTTAAGTGTGAACGGTGGTTCTGAGAAAGTACAATACCTTGTTTCAGGGAACTTTATGAACTCAAACGGTATCCTTACTTACTCGGATGATACATTTGACCGTTATTCGATCAATGCGAAAATCAATGCAAAGATTACGGATAATAT
>JBOFIZ010000386.1:0-2419 GCA_051650425.1 Bacteroidales bacterium | reverse complement strand
AAAATCACTCCATACGATTTCTGCTTTGGGATTCGGAACTGTGAAGTTTGACCCATAATAATCATAAATCCTCGAGCCGGTCAAACGATAAGTCTGTGCCTGTTTCGTAGGAATCAAAAGAGAATTTGCTCGTTTCTCTTTATGAGAAGTATTTGCACTATCTCCGGTTTCGCGGAAATAGAGATCATTTATATAAGGCGACCCATAAGTTTGCGTAGCAATAAGCTTTAATGTCCCTCCTGTTTGACGATAAAAGTACACCGGCGATGCCTCACGAGTTTCACCTTTATTCTCCGGCGCCATACAGTAAACTGTCGTCGGAGTATTAAATGTCAGATTTTGATTGATTCCTGCCGGATATTCCAATGAGTTCGCGTATTTGAACCAGGTATTCTGATATTCTGATTTTTCTTCAACATTTAGGACATTAGGCACTTCAATATGATATTGCTTATCCGAACGGAGCATTTTGAATGATTGGACCTTGATCAGTTTACGCAGTCCTCCAAAACGAACTTCAATCGTTCCGGAAATATCCGGTTTTGCTAATTTTATCTTTATATCTACAGGAGTTCCAAAAGGAGCATTTAAAATCTCATTACTATTAGCAACTAATATATTTTTATCATTGTTCAATACTTTAATCGAACGAGACGGAATAAATGTCGTATAATGAGTTGTATCAAAACATATTGTCGTTAAAACATTACTTGATTCCGGAGATGAAGCGTATATCAATGCTTCTGAGTTAGTAACACTAATTGCATATCCACTACTATGATATATGATATCATTACTCGCTCCAAAGTCATCAATATTAACATCTAACTCGAGACTTGAATTTTCAGATTCAGCATGCAATGCTTCTTTTAATGTAGGATAGCCAAAATGTTTCACCTTCTTTATTAATACTTTATATATTGTATTTCTACAAATACTGTAATCATATTCTTGATTTGAATCTAAATATTCGACATATATCTTATAATAGCCCGGTATCGAATTACCATCTTTTTTGTAAACTCCTTTTACAACCAAAGTAGCTGGCTGTGTTGCTCCAGTGAAATCATATATATTTTCATACAAATAAATAACATTACCTCTAAAGTCATCTGTAATAGGTTTAACTACAGATTCGTAATCAGCATCAATATAGCCAGGAAATTCTCCCGTTGAATAAGGCTCAAATCGTCCATATTTATATCCATTTTTCAGATATAGTTCCTGAAGCTCAAAATCACTAACCGTTGAAGCCAAAGCTATTTCTATTCTTGCATAAATACGCTTTAACGTTAAAGTCAAATCTGTATGTTTATTTATACCATCAAGAACTATCGGATCGGCTGAACATAAAGGTAAACTTTGTGTAGCAGATTCTCCTTGTAGGTTAGAAGAAGGCATCACTAATTTTTTAAAATCAGCAATAGTTGTTTTTAAGAGTTCATATTTTCTGATTACAGCCACATTTTCAGCCGAAAGATTTGCGATGACCTTTATTCTACAATTCTCCTTACATGGATTAACTACAAATGACAATTGATTTTGAACATTATTATCAATCTCTGCTTCAACAATTTGCAACAATCGATCTTCATTCTGCTGCGCTTGTATATCTGATGCTTCAAATATAAAAAGAAATGCATTTTCTATATTATATTCCCGATCTCTTTCAATCTTCTTAGTGGACACTGAAACCTCTTGTGGTATATCATAATTTGCAAATATCCGGATTTCTCCGTTTCCCGGGTGATTTGATAATTGTGACTCAAAATCATAGGCAGTACAACTACTTACTGATAGGATTAATACAAAAAATCGTATTATATTGAAGTATGTTAATCTATGCATATCTGTATTATTATAATATCTGAAGATAAATAATTCGCGATAAACCTCCGGCAATAACTTTAAACTGATAACTACCCGGGAATAAATCAGCTGGAAATTTTATCATATTATTTTCCGGATAAATTTGAATGTCTTCTTCATTTGGTTTTTCTATACACTTTACTGTCAAATAATACTCATAATCCGTATCATAATATACAATAATCTCTTTTCCGGCATTTTCAGTTATATTGGTTCGTGACAAATTTAAATAAGTAGCCGAAAAATCACCTTCGACCGATGCTTCATCCCATGGCAAAATAGTAGCCTGCACCTTCCCGGGTGAATCTATGCCTAACTGAATTGTAAAGATGATAGCTTTTCCCATAAGCAAGTTTGGCATTAAAGAGGCAAATGGATGTTCGGAAACCAAAGGTTCGATTTCCTGATTGTTAGTATCATATATACCATACTCTACTCTCAGCATTGCTTCAGCACTGACTGTTTGAGGAAGTAAATTGAGTTGTCCGTCAGTAGAAGTTATACTAACAGGTATTGTTGACAGCATTTTATCTATTAACTCTCCACCGCC
>JBOFIZ010000385.1:0-2286 GCA_051650425.1 Bacteroidales bacterium | reverse complement strand
ATGCTTATTTTAGTGTGAAATGTATCTCTCTTTTTCTGTTTTAGGTTTTTAACTCCCTTAAATTTTGAATTATTCTTTTTTTCTATTGTAGGTGTTGTTTATATCTTATAGTTAACATAATCAATGGTTTATCCGGAATACTGTAGTAAGTAAATGTATATGAATTGCAAGAGAGTAGGTTTTGTGTAGAGGCATAAATTCTTGACAAGAAACTTAATAATCATAATTTGGCCTTCAGAAAAAATTATGTACCTCTAAATTATACTCCATGAAACAAAATCTCACAATTTTAGTCAATGTCAGATATAGAATTATACTGACATTAGTTATTCTTTTATCTTCCTTTTCTTTATATGCTCAGTCATATATATTAAAAGGTACTGTATTAGACAATATGAAAGAGCCTCTTCTAGGTGCAAATGTCCAAATCAAAGGGACTACAGAAGGAGCTTTGACCGATCTTGATGGTAATTTCGAATTATCAGTTTCTCCCGAACAAACATTAATTGTCTCTTTTATTGGTTATAAGCCTCAGGAAATTTTAATAACAGGGCAAAAGCAATTACACGTGATTCTTAATGAGGATACACAAATGCTCGATGAAACAGTTGTAGTTGGCTATGGAACTATGAAAAAGAGTGATCTTACAGGAGCAATTTCTTCTGTTGATGTAGGTGAGTTATCTAAACGGGCAACAACGAATCCCGCTGAAGCTTTGCAAGGTAAAATTGCAGGCGTAAATATTCAGAAATCCGGAGGTAATGCGGGTGCAGGAGTACGTGTTAAAATACGTGGCGTTAAAACTTTTGGAAGCAATGAACCTCTTTACATTATTGATGGTTTTCCAGGATCAATAACCAGTGTCAATCCTAGTGACATTGAGTCAATGGAGGTACTGAAAGACGGTGCAGCAGCAGCTATTTATGGATCTGTTGCAGCAAACGGGGTTATAATAGTAACCACTAAGAAAGGTAAGAAGGGTGATATAAAGGTTGATTTTAGTACTTATTTAAGTTTTTCAAGTGTTGACAAAAAGCTGGATATGCTTGATGCTAAAGGTTATGTGCAAGTACATAAACAGATGTATGAGAATTATAACAATGATATGCCAGCCGATAGTCAGGAAGCCATACCTGAATATATAACTAATCCGGGAGATATAAATACCGATTGGCAAAAGGCTATGTTCCGTAATTCTTTTTCTCAAAATTATATGGTAGGTGTAAGAGGAGGCAGTGAATCAGCTCGTTTTGCTCTTTCTTATAATCATGCCGATGATGAAGGAACGATTGTAGGAAATGATTATAAGCTTGATAATGTACGTATGAAAGTTGATTTTTCTAAATACATTTTTGATGTTGATGCTAATATAGGGATTAAAGGTACAAGTAATAATCAGCCTAAATTCCAACTTAAGGAGATGTATATGATTTCGCCATTAGTTCCTGTATATGATGAAAACAACAAATATGGATTTGGATTGACTAACTTTAAAGGTATCCCTAATAATCGTAATGTTGTAGCCGATGATCATTTTAGAAGCCGAACCAACAAAACCAAAGAATATAATGCTAATATTTCAGTTAATGTGAATATTACAGACTGGCTTAAATTCAGAACATCCTATTCATTTCGGGGAGCTAATAATTTAAGTACATCACATAATCCAGATTATATAGCCGATGTTAAAGCACCTAATGAATATCCTTATTATTCTGAATATTCTTCATATTGGCAAGAGCAAGTATTTAATAATGTTTTGACTTTTGATAAACAAGTAAAGAAGAATTCTATTAATGCAATGGTTGGTGCAGAGATAACGCGTGAAAATATGCAATGGCACGAAGTCGGTGTTGAAGGAAAAAAAACAGAATATTCAGTATCTGATGGTAAATTAGTCACAACAATTAAGCCAGGAGGTTTTCTAGACCCCTATTTTCAAACAATTAATGCAGGTATTGGTGGAACATTTGGAGGTAGCGGCAGTAAATATGAATATAACAGAGCTTCTTTCTTCGGACGCGTGAACTATTCATATGATAGCAAATATCTATTTCAGGCAACATTAAGATATGATGGTTCATCTAAATTTGGTTCTGATAGCCGTTGGGGCTTTTTCCCATCTGTTGCTTTAGGATGGCGAATTTCAGAAGAAGCTTTTTTTCCAGAAACAGATATCGTATCTAATCTGAAATTAAGAGGTAGTTGGGGTCGTTTAGGGAATGAAGGAGCTTTGGGATATTATGACTTCTTAGCTTTGATAAAAACTTACAATAGCCTGTATAT
>JBOFIZ010000384.1:0-6389 GCA_051650425.1 Bacteroidales bacterium | reverse complement strand
GATCTTTTGTCAAAATCGGATTTGGATCATCATAGTTTGCTTTTGCATCAAACACCATCGATTCCCCTGCACCATTTTTCATTCTTACAACATCAAACCAGCGTTTACCTTCCCAAATGAATTCTTTGTCACGTTCAAATAAGATAGCGAACTCATTCTCACCTTTTGATGCGTTTTTGTAACCAAACTTCGCTTCATCCCAGTTAGCAGCATAAGCTCTTTCTCGAATCTGATTTATATATGCCGAAACATCACCACCTGTCATATTTTCGATCTCAGCCAACATTAACAATACATCTGCATATCTGTAAACAATAATATCATTTTGATATACGCGATTACCTTCCTGATTGATAATACCAATGCATTTTTTGAAAGCTAACCCTTTTGGAGCTCCTTCCTGATCATAATAATCTAAGAAAGTAGCATCTCTACGCACATCCATCGAATCCATCGATGAGAAAAGACCCCATTTATATTCGTTACGCATCATCCCTGAGTTCTTAAGATTCAATGTATCTGTATCAATCAAGTTTCCTTTTCTTCCATATACCTGCCCTAAGAACACATTATTCGAATAAGTAAACGAACTTGCAAAGTTAGTTGCTTCACCATCTTCGAAACGCAAAGCAAAGATCACCTCTTTATTTCCTTTTTCAGAGAATACACTTGTGAAAGATTTCATCAATTCAAATTTGCCATATACTTCATTCAAAGCATCTCTCGCAACTAAAGCGTCAGCCGGATTAGCCTGAAGATCTCCTGTCGAAACTTTAGCAGTCCACAAATAAACTTCAGCTTTTAACATCAATGTAGCATATTTCGACCACATAGACTTATTTCCGTTAATCGTTACATTTGATCCGAAGTTTTGCTCAGACAATTTAAGATCTTCTTTAATAAAATTCATAGTCTCCTGAGCTGTTCCTCTCGCTTGATACAATGATTCTGCTGAAATCTGACCATCTAACACTTTCACACGATCCACGATAGGAACACCTCCGTAGGTTTTGTAAAGTATGAAATAATAGTTAGCTCTCAAACCGTAAGCCTGACCCAGCAAGTATGATTTTGTTGCTGCATCCAAAAATGTAATTTCATTTACCTTCTGAATAAACAGGTTGACCTGAAGTAGGTTCGAATACAAACCGTTCCATGACGAAATTCCTGTTCTGTCTTTCGTAAATGTATTATCTTTAATCGGACTACTGTAATCCAATGAGGTATTCTGTGAAGACGTACCACTTTTTGACGTACCGCCACGTGCTTCTCCTAAAACATAATACATTGAATATGCTCCGCGATATTGGTTATGCAAGCCATTCATAAAGCCTTTAACCTGAGCTTCGGTATTCCAGAAATTTCCACTTCCGTAATAGTCCTCTGGAGATAAATCCAGAAGAGATCCACAAGAAGTTGCAAGCAACAATGCGAAAAATGATACGATATATTTAATACATTTCATAATTGTTCAGTTTTTTAGAATGATAGATTTAATCCGAAAATCACAGTTTTTGGTAGTGGGTAACCTCCATTGTTATCTGATTTCTCAGGAGAGAATACCCCTTTTGCTGCAGTAATATACCCTAAGTTCTGACCGGTTACAGAGAACTCCAAACGATTAATTTTCGCAGGTCTCAATAAGAATGCAGGTAAATTGTATGACAATGTCAACTCACGGATTGCAAGATAATTACCATTATACATAAATTTACTTGATTGTCTTGCATAGTTTCTTTTACCTAACTGGTCAGCCCATACATAAGTTGGATATTTCGCATTTGGATTCTCAGGTGTCCATGTATCTTTTGAATCAACCAAAGAGTTGAATGTTCCTTGCATATTACCCATGATCCATGGTGTTCTCCAGTCTACAACTGTAAATCCTAAACCATAGTCAAAACGAGCATTGAAAGTCAAATCTTTCCATTTCAACATAGAAGTGATACCCCCTGTCCAACGTGGTGTCGAATTTCCAATTTTAACCATATCGTAGTTATCGATCACGCCATCACCATTCACATCTTTCCATTTTGCATCACCCGGTTGAATTGGTAGAGCTGCTGCAAAACCATTCGATTTGATTTTCTGACTTTCCGGAAGTTTAGCCCATGCATCAGGTCCGTAAAGTACTAAACCATTACTACCGTTGTTTCCACTTGTTTTATCAACTAAACCTCCCGGGATTTCATCATAGCTCTTATAAACACCTTCGTATTTAAAACCATAAATCTGACCCGGTTCTTGTCCTTCCTGATAACCACCAACCCACATCAACTCTTTTGTTTTAGGGTTATATACCTGGAATGCACTCTGACGATTTCTTTCAAGCCCGTTATTTGGCAGCTTCTTGATGATATTTTTATTATATGCGATATTCGCATTAACATTCCATACCCAATCTTTTGTTGTTAATATTTTAAAGCCTAACTCAATCTCAACACCGCGGTTTTGAATTTCACCATTATTTGTTCTGATTGAACTCAAACCTGAAGATGCCGGTAATTGAATATTTGCATATTTACCTTTTGTCAAACGGTCATAATATGTAAAGTTTGCATTGATTTTATTTTCAAGGAAACTAATATCGGCACCTACCTCAAACGTATGTGATTTCTCCCAACGCAAGTATGGATTTGGCACATTATTTAACAAATAACCAATACCTCCGTTATAGCGATTTGTTCCGTAACTACCTTGCAATTCGTAAGGTCCGATATCCGAAACGTTACCATTCAAACCGAAACTTGATCTGATTTTTGCAAAAGAAATCACATCTTTTGTTCCGCTCATAAAGCTTTCATTACCGATCAACCAACCGGCAGAAACACCTGGGAAAACACCCCATCTGTTTGACCCTAACAATCTTGAATAACCATCCTCACGAACAACAGCCGATAAAAGATATTTATTCATAAAATCATAGTTCACACGAGCAAATCCCGAGAAGATGCGCTCTCTTTGGTGCCATGAGTCAATATTACGTTTATCTTTATCTTTTGATGTCAAACCAAGATCACCAAAATCATCTGTAGGAGCTCCCGAACCTGATGCATTAAATCCTGAAATATACTTATCGTAGTATTCAATCCCTGCAAGTGCACTGATCTGATGATTCTTATTAAATGTCTGATCGTAATTCAATACAGCATTATATGTCTGATTCAACGTACGTTGAAACTCTGCAGACGAGTTTCTGGATGTATTTACGTTACCTGGAGAAGCTAAATAATCTTTATTGAATGATTCATAATATCCTTCATCGTAATACCATGTCCCTGAAACTTTCAATGATAGTGACTTCATTAAATCAATTCTGAAAGACTGACCTAATGTAAATTTATCTGTATTGTTTTTACGAGTAAACTGGTTAATGTTTACACCCTGATTACCGTCACCTGAATTTACACCTAACAACAAATCTCCGTTAGCGTTATATCCGCGAAGTGTCGGAGGTGCACTTAACATACGCGAGAAATAATTCGCCTCATCTCCTTGCGTCGGAGGCAGCCCTCTCCATTTTGCATCCGCAAATGCAAAATTCGAGTAAGATGTCAACCATTCTCTGATTTTATAATCAGCATTAATCGTAAATGATATACGTTGGTAGTAGTTATCCAACGGAAGACCCTCTGTATGGTTATATCCTAAACCTGCATAGTAAGATCCTTTTTCATTACCTCCTGTAAAGCTGATATTGTAATCCTGAGTCATTGCAGGAGAATTGATATTGTTTTTCCCCATATCCCAGTTTCTGAAAATAATTTCTTTTCCATAAACCGGATCTATCATTGTTTCCCATCCCTGATTTAAAAGAAATGCCAAGTCCGGCGTATAGTTCATCGGACTCCATACTGCTCTGTTATCTTTATTCCCGTCTAACGGAATTGTTTTATTTGCATCAGCCCAATAAAGGTTACCGGTACCGTAAGCTGTCGCTCCGTCCAAAGTATTCAAGTTCGTAATACCTACCCATGAACCATCACCTTTTTTGAACATTTGTGCTGAATTCTGATAAGCCTTTCTCATCCAGTACAGATAATCACGACCATCCATAAAATCGTATGGATTAGTCAGGTAATTCCAACCTACTTTTGCTTTAACATTGATTTCACTGATTCCGGCTTTACCTCTTTTTGTAGTAATAAGGATTACACCGTTATTTGCGCGTGCTCCATAGATCGCAGTGGCACCCGCATCTTTCATAACCTCCATCGATTCGATATCTTCCGGATTGATATCACTCAAACTTTCTCTGAACTGACCATCAACCAAAATCAATGGCGAACCTGAGCCATTCAGGTTTGTTCCACCTCTTAATACAATTGCCGGAGCTGCTCCGGGATTACCCGAACTTTGCACAACGCGCAAACCTGCTACAGCACCCGAAAGCGCCTGAGCCGGATTCGAGAATACTCCGTTTGCAAAAACTTCTTCTTTAACTTTTGCAATTGAGTTGGTTGTTTTTGTACGTAGCTGTTTTCCTCCGTAACCTGTGATAACAACTTCTTCCAATTGTTCTGAGTCTTCTTTTAAGACAATAGTGAGAGATACATTATTTCCTACATTAACAATTGCAGGTACATAACCGACATAAGTTACTTTAAGTTTAGAGTTTGGTTTTACTGTTAACTGAAAATTACCATCTAAATCTGTAACTGTTCCGTTTGTTGTACCATCTTCAACTACAGATGCTCCGATAATAGGCTCATTCTGCGTATCAAAAACGATACCTTTAATCTGTTTGTTCTGGGCATACATCGCAAAGGATGTTAGCATGAGAAGAAAAATCAATAATTGTTTTTTCATAAAGTAATTATTAAGTTAAAGTGACTCAACACGCAGGGTGCATTAGTCTTTGTGGTTAATTATTTTATCTATCTTCGTAATTCTTGTTATAAAATTCAGAGATTGGTTCTTTCATCTTCATCGTTTTCTTTCCTCACAGTACTTCTCCGAACACTAAAACATCCTTCAATCTATAATTTAATAATAAATACACACAAAATGGTTTTAATCATTTAATGATGTTTATTTATTTAGTTATCTAACTAAATGAGATTTTATTTATTAAATTTTTAAGTATTTACACCGCAAATAAAATATATTTTATTCTGAATACAAAGTTTTTATTCAATATTTTTTTCTCATACATCATAATAATCTATTTTTCAGCAAAATACATTCTACTTATAAAAACCACTAACCCATTCTTACTATTTGATACATTAACAGCAATTAATTTTTAAAAATATCAACATTTCAAACAATCATATATCATTTTATCAAAATACACCTAACAATCAAACATTTAGTAAGTAAGTAAAACAATTAACCTAATTTTAAATCATTAATTATACTACGATTCTAAGTTCCAGAAAGGCGCAAGAATGATATTAAAATATTGTTAGTTATTTAATGGCATATTTAAGTACAATTTTTATTATCCGCATATTATATTTCCATAATAATTTACTTTCAGAAATATAATATCTTATATGTTTTTGTAGAGATAAATCTTCTTGCTATAGCATATCAGACAAGTAATCTATGCCTGTTCGATTGTAAAGTATGCAAGCAAATCATAGGAATTTCCGAAAAAAGATTATATAATTGATTAAACTTTTATGGAAATTCCACAAACAGCTAAACACAAATTATTTACTCACAAAACTCCTGAATCTATCAGTTATATTTAATATCAGATTTTATAAATCAATTAATCAATAGATATTTATTGACTTATGCGTAATTCATTGTTATTACAGGTATTAATATTATTCTTTTCATCAGCTGAGGCAAAGTATAAAATTATACCCGTTCAGGGAAAGTCAATCATATTGATTACTTCTGCAGAATGTGTTTTTTGTTAAAAAACCACATTCTGCAATCAATTATTCAGCAAAGCGGATTTACTACAAGTTGATCGAATATGAAACATATCCTCAATTGCTTTTTATAAATAATGGAAATGTGGAGAATCGCTTCGTAGGCACGATTGATTCTGTAAAGAATGAAATAAATATTCATTTACCTCTGTTCATAGGTAAAAATCAGATGCTGTTTAATTTTAGAGTTAAGATAATATACATCTTTATATCCCTACACATCTTTTTTTATTTGCTTCGAAATATTCAGTCTTATTTTCATCAAACATAAATGGAAATAAAATCAAAATATATCATCATGTAACTATTCGCATCCACTTATTTAATCAAATTGATATTTCTCAATGGTATTACTATTTCCATTTGATGCATAAACAACCGAATCATCGGCGGATACACAGATGCTTTCATAATGTCCTTCAGGAAGCTTTATCAGCGCTACAGCTTTGATATCCGGATGGATTGCAAACTTCAGGATTTTATCTACACAATAATTGTCAT
>JBOFIZ010000383.1:0-1528 GCA_051650425.1 Bacteroidales bacterium | reverse complement strand
CTGATTCGTCATGTCACCAATCAGTTAACGATTCTGAATGGTTTATCGATGGGCTTTAAACTTTTTAGCTCAATATTTCATAAACCCAACAGGAAGAAAGCCGAATAATTTGGCTTTACTTGCAGGATGTTGTAGCTTTACATCCTAAATGTAGAAGTATTAAAAATGAAAGATCTTATTATATCGAACGCACAGACCGAAAAAACGGTTCTTGTGGGTATTATTACACCCGACCAAAACGAGCGTAAAGCAAAAGAGTATTTGGACGAATTGGCTTTTCTTGCTGAAACAGCAGGGGCCGATCCTGTCAAACAATTCTTTCAGCGCCTGGATTATCCGAATGCGACAACTTTTGTCGGAACGGGTAAATTGCAGGAAATAAAAAATTATGTTGAGGAGAATGAAATCGGAATGGTCATTTTCGATGATGACCTTTCTCCGAAACAATTAAAAAATATAGAGCGCGAGCTTCAGGTTAAGATTCTGGATCGTACCAGTCTGATTCTGGATATCTTCGCGAAACGTGCACAAACAGCACATGCTAAAACGCAAGTAGAGTTGGCTCAGTATCAATATCTGCTTCCTCGTCTTACCCGTCTATGGACTCACTTGGAGCGCCAGCGAGGGGGAATCGGTATGCGCGGACCCGGTGAAACACAGATCGAAACTGACCGTCGTATTATCCTCGATAAAATATCACGTCTGAAAGACGAGCTAAAGCGTATCGACAAACAAAAATCTACACAACGCAAAAACCGTGGGAAAATGGTGCGTGTTGCGTTAGTTGGTTATACCAACGTAGGGAAATCAACCATGATGAACTTGTTAAGTAAATCGGATGTTTTCGCAGAAAATAAACTATTTGCGACATTGGATACAACGGTTCGTAAGGTGATTATTGACAACCTTCCGTTTTTATTATCCGATACCGTTGGATTCATCCGTAAATTGCCTACCCATCTGGTTGAATCTTTCAAGTCAACACTAGACGAGGTACGCGAGGCTGATTTACTTATTCACGTTGTCGACATTTCTCATCCCGGTTTTGAAGAGCAGTTTGATGTGGTTAACAAAACGCTGAATGAGGTATGTGATGCACAGGATAAGCCTATGATTGTCGTGTTCAACAAGATTGATGCATATTCTCATATCGAAAAAGAAGAGGACGATCTTTCTCCGATCACTCAGGAAAATATTTCTCTGGAAGAGCTTCAAAGTACCTGGATGAATAAGCTTCATGGTGACTGTATGTTTATCTCGGCTAAAGAAAAAGAAAATGTTGAGGACTTAAGAAAACTGATGTACGACAGAATCAAAGAAATTCACGTTACACGTTTCCCTTACAACGATTTCTTATATCTGAATTATGATGAAGAGTCGGGGGAGGAATAACACCCATCCGCTCATATACCAATACAAAAGACCTCCGTTATGTCATTCATAACGGAGGTCTTTATTTTATATCTTGCAGATTCAGGTACCTCAACCTTAAAATACCCGATAGTTTAATCTTTAAAATAATATTTCA
>JBOFIZ010000382.1:0-1687 GCA_051650425.1 Bacteroidales bacterium | reverse complement strand
TTTTATTTGGGAGTATAAAAAAAATATCTATTTCTTTGCATCACAAAAATAGAAAACAATAGATTATTAACTAACTAAATTTTAAAGTTATGTCTCAAGTAGCAGAAAAGGTAAAAGCAATTATCGTTGAGAAATTAGGCGTTGAAGAATCAGAAGTAACAATGGATGCTAGCTTCACTAACGATCTTGGAGCTGATTCTCTAGATACAGTTGAATTAATCATGGATTTCGAAAAAGAATTCGGAATTACAATTGCTGATGACCAAGCTGAAAAAATCGGAACAGTTGGAGAAGCTGTTTCTCATATTGAAGCTGCTTTAGCACAAAAGTAATCTACTTTTAACAACACTTTATGGAATTAAAAAGAGTTGTGGTAACAGGTCTTGGTGCTATCTCTCCACTAGGAAGTACACTTCCCGAAACATGGGAAGCGGTTCTTAATGGAAAGAGTGGTGCTGGACCTATTACTCTTTTCGATGCAAGTAAATTTAAAACACAGTTTGCCTGTGAGGTAAAAGGGTTTGATCCTTTAAAACATTTTGAACGTAAAGAGGTTCGTAAATATGACAGATATGCACAATTAGGGATTGTAGCTGCTAAAGAAGCAATCGAAGATGCAGGATTTGACATGGAGAAACTTGATACGGACGAAGTAGGTGTCGTATTCTCTGCTGGAATCGGTGGTATTGCAACTTTTGAACAAGAAGTAGGAAGCTATTATTGCAACCAAGAGCTTGGACCAAAATTCAATCCATTTTTTATTCCTAAAATGATTGCAGACATCTGTGGAGGTCATATTTCTATGATGTATGGCTTTAGAGGACCTAACTATTCTACTGTATCAGCATGTGCTTCTTCTACAAATTCTATTATTGATGCTTTCAACCTAATTCGCTTAGGTAAAGCCAACGTTATTGTTAGCGGTGGATCTGAGGCTTCAATCACACCTGGTGGTGTTGGAGGATTTAATTCTATGCAGGCTTTATCTACTCGTAATGACGATCCTACGAAAGCGTCTCGCCCGTTCAGTGCTAGTCGTGATGGTTTTGTTATGGGTGAAGGGGGAGCATGTTTGATTCTTGAAGAAATGGAGCATGCGATTGCACGTGGTGCCAAAATTTACTGCGAAGTTGTAGGGGGTGGAATGTCTGCGGATGCTTACCACTTAACAGCAACCCATCCTGATGGGCTAGGTGCTAAACTTGTTATGCAACGCGCCCTAAAAGATGCAGGTTTAAAACCTGAAGATATTGATTATATCAATGTTCACGGAACCTCAACTCCTGTCGGAGATATTTCTGAATCAAAAGCTATTAAAGCCGTATTTGGTGAACACGCATACGACCTTAATATCAGTTCTACGAAATCAATGACAGGACATTTATTAGGTGCAGCCGGAGCACTTGAAGCTGCTATCTCTGTCCTTTCTGTTCAAAATGACATTGTTCCTCCGACAATTAACTTTACAGAGGGTGATGAAGATGCTGACATAGACTACAAATTGAATTACACATTCAATAAAGCTCAAAAACGCACAGTAAGAGCTGCTTTGTCTAACACATTCGGTTTCGGTGGTCATAATGCAAGTGTCATCGTTAAGAAATTCAATAAATAACGTGATTACAAAATTATATAATCGAATAAGGCTCTTTGCAAAACGAGGCAAGGAGCCTTATTTATTGTACTA
>JBOFIZ010000381.1:0-2167 GCA_051650425.1 Bacteroidales bacterium | reverse complement strand
GGTATTGCGTGGGTCTGTTTCAAACAAAAAATCAATATACTGCAAAAGGAGCTTCTCCTTTTCTTTGCATCATTTATAGCTTTTATAAGTGGTATTATCTATCTCTTTTCACAAATGAGTGAAGAAGCAGTATCGGTATATTCAACTTTAATCGCTAACCTGATTCTCTTTTCAATCATTACCGGATTCATACTTGCCGGTCTGATTAAGAAGATTCACGTTTATGAATCTTTCATAGAGGGAGCAAAAGAAGGGTTTAAAACAGCCATAACCATTGTTCCTTATCTGATAGCTATCCTTGTGGGTATTGCCGTTTTCAGAGCATCGGGTGCAATGGATATTATAATCGGAGGAGTCAAATCCGTATTTGATTCATTTGGTTGGGACAGCGAATTTGTTAATGCGCTTCCGACTGCATTAATGAAACCTCTCAGCGGAAGCGGAGCACGCGGTTTAATGGTGGATGCCATAAATACTTACGGTGCCGACTCCTTTATCGGGCGTATGTGTTCAGTCATTCAAGGCTCAACCGACACGACCTTCTATATACTGGCCGTATATTTCGGGAGTGTAGGGATCAAAAAGACCCGATATGCGCTTAGTGCGGGGTTACTCGCAGATGCAGTAGGTATTATTGCAGCGATAGCTATTACGTATTTTTTCTTCAGATAAAATTCCTAAATCAGACATATATGATACTTTATTACAATGAAGGTTGTGAAATGCCTTCGATCAAAAAACAAGAAACCAACAACTGGATTAAAGAAGTTGCAGCTTTGCACAACTGCAAAGTAGGCAATATATCATACATATTTTGTAATGACGAAAAGATTCTTGAGATCAACAAACAGTATCTGGATCATGATTACTATACAGATATTATCACCTTTGATTATACCGAAAACAGTAAAATCGGAGGAGATATCTTTATAAGTGTCGATACGGTAAGAAGCAATGCTGAAGAATTTAAAACAGATTATGATGAAGAATTACATCGAATCATCATTCACGGAATTCTTCACCTGTGTGGTATAAATGATAAAGAGCCTGGAGAAAGAGAGAATATGACGCGTTGTGAAAATGAAGCACTTGCTTTACTGAAAAAGTAAACTGAATAACTAAAATATAACAAAGGGGTGAATCGCAGTATCTGTGATTGATCCCTTTTTTTATAGCATGCTTTAATAGACAAACATTATAACAAAAGATAACTATCTGAGATATAGGTTTTATAATTTGCAAGATTAAGCGAATCAACAAAAAAACTTATCTTTGCAAGTTGGGATGAAATTTACGGAAAAACCTTATGTGATACGTAACTCACCCAATATCTTAGAGTTGAAATAAATATTTGAAAGATATACGATGGATTTTAATTACGATGTAATCGTTGTTGGAGCAGGACATGCAGGATGTGAAGCAGCTTGTGCAGCAGCCAATTTAGGTTCAAAGACATTGTTGATAACAATGGACATGAACAAAATTGCTCAGATGAGTTGTAACCCTGCTGTCGGTGGTATAGCAAAAGGACAAATTGTTCGTGAGATTGATGCATTGGGAGGTTATATGGGTATCGTTACCGATAAAACAGCCATTCAGTTTCGTATGCTGAACCAATCAAAAGGACCGGCAATGTGGAGTCCCAGAGCTCAGAGCGATAGACAGAAATTCAGTAATCTATGGAGAGATATTATCGAAAATCAGGAGAATCTTGAAATTTGGCAAGACTCTGTTGACCGATTGATTATTGAAGATGGGAAAGTTGTAGGTGTGCATACGAACATGCATGTCGAGATGCGGGCTAAATGCGTTGTATTGACAAACGGAACTTTTCTGAACGGACTAATGCATATTGGAAAAGTTCAATTTGCCGGCGGTCGTATTTCCGAACCTGCTTCTTACGGACTGTCTGATCAGCTTAAAGAATTCGGTTTAAGAGTAGGACGCATGAAAACCGGTACACCTGTACGTATAGATGCTAGAAGCATTGACTTCTCGTTAGCTGAACCTCATGGTGGAGAAGAGGGCTTTCACAAGTTTTCTTATTTAGATTTTGAACCACGGCCATTGAAGCAATTGCCGTGTTATATGGTATATACCAACGAAAAAGTACACGAAATTCTTCGTGACGGTCTCGCTGACTCACCTTTATATAACGGACAAATCC
>JBOFIZ010000380.1:0-2460 GCA_051650425.1 Bacteroidales bacterium | reverse complement strand
TCGTAATAGGGGGAGGAGATCCCACACTGGGTTCGCGTTATTTCAAAACCGATCCTATTGCCTCCTTTATAAATGGACTCCAGAAAAAAGGAATTTGTCAGATTAAAGGAAATATCTGTATCGACTCTCATCTATACGGAGCTGAGATCGTTCCGAATAAATGGATTTGGGAAGATATGGGTAATTATTACGGATCGGGAGTTTGGGGACTCAATTACAAAGACAATACCTATGAATTGTATTTACGTTCGAAATCGGCAGGGAGTAAGCCGGAGATTCTGAAAACAAATCCTGTCATTCCTTCTATAAAGTTCGTCAATCAGCTGAGAAGCAAAGCGAATAATAAGGATAGTGCGTACATATACGGAGCTCCATTTCAGAACGAGCGCGTCATCTTGGGGTCGATCCCCGCAAATAAAGAAAGTTTTGTCATCAAAGGAGATATGCCTGAGCCGGCTCGTGTATTTGCTTCCGATTTGGCTTCAGCTCTCAAACAAGCAGGAATTAAGTGGGATGGGAATTTCGTCTTTGAATATGAGTCTGCTCTAAAATATGATGCAGTTTTATGTAGTCATTCGTCACCGAAACTTAGCGATATTTGCCGTATTACGAATATATATAGTAATAATCTGTTTGCCGAAGGCTTGCTGCGCGCCATCAGTCTGAAGAAAAATCATCAGCCTTCATATTTGGATGGGGTAGAGGCAGAAAAGAATTATTGGAAAAAGCAGGGTGTTGATATGAAAGGTATTGATTTATACGACGGAAGCGGACTTTCTCCGGTAAATAAGATCCATACGGGATTTATTACTCATTTCCTGAGTAAAATCTATTCCGATTCATCGTTCGGAAAAACTTTTGCAGGAACATTACCTTTAGTCGGCAAAGAAGGAACTGTAAAGAATATGCTTAATAAGAAAACATATAATGCGGAAATCCGCTTAAAAAGCGGATCTATGGCCGGAGTACTCGCTTATGCCGGATATATAAAAAAAGAAGGTAGATGTTATTCCGTTTCGATAATCGTGAATAATTACAACGGCACATTTATTCAAACCCGCAATGCCATTGAAAAGTGGCTGGATGCTCTGATCCCTTCATTATAAAATAAAAAAAGCAGCTCAAAAGAGCTGCTTTTTTTATTTTGGATATTCCATATTTTCAGGTTTCATCTGAGTAAGCACTTCATTATAGAATTTTGTTGCCTCAAACTTCGCCATCGGTAAATTATTCATTAAATAATTACCGCAGTCCTTTGCTGTAGCACCAGGAATCTCACCTTCGAAATCACGAATAAAAGCAAAGGTATCCTGAACAAGAGGTAAAATATCTGCCGAAGTCAGATCACCTTTCATGATAAGATAATTGCCGGTAAGACAACCCATCGGTCCCCAATAGATAATCTGATTTTTCCATTGAGCATTATTTCTCAAATAGGTAGCAGCCAGATGCTCGATTGTATGAATTTCAGACTGTCCCAAAACAGGTTCTGCATTCGGAACTTTCATGCGGATATCAAATGTAGTAACAACCTCGTTCCCTACCTGATCACGACGCGATACAAAGATACCACGATTCATACGTAAATGGTCGATCGTAAAACTTGCAATCTTCTCCATATATTTTACTTATAAATTAGACAAAAGACTACGTAGTAAATCAAAAGTACGCTGCGGAGCTTCGTCCCAGAAGTTCAAATATTGTTCTTCGTGGTTATCGACCCATGGCGTATCACTGATAATACGGAAGCTGACAAACGGAGTTTTGTGCATAAAACAAGTATGTGCAATACTGTTTGATTCCATATCTACAGCCATCCCGGCAGGATGTTTTGCTTTGATTTTGAATAATTCTTCGCGGTTTGTGATAAACTGATCACCTGTACAGATTAATCCGAATTTCACATTATCCATTCCCTCGGTTGTTCTCAGCAAGCTTGCGTGAAGAGCCCGATCAGCCGGGATAAACTCCGGATAACCTAATTCAGCCTGGTGATCATTTACTTCCCCACAATAAAAATCGTGGTAGCAGCTTTCTTCGCCAACAATAATATCACCTACACGAACAGACTGATCAATACCTCCTGCAACACCTGTGTTGATAATGCAATCTGGTTTAAAATGAGAAATCAGTTCAAGCGTAGCAATCGTAGCATTTACTTTACCGATACCGCTTTTCATCAGAACAATTTCTTTATCTCCGATGTGACCAACCGAGAAATCAAAATTCAGAAAATGTTCTTCTTTTGCATCAACAAGTAAGTTTCGAACCAAGTCGTATTCCTTACTCATGGCTACAATAATACCTATTTTTTTGAATCCTTGTTTTTCCATTTCTTCGTATTAAAAAAGAAATCCTGTCAATGCACGAATTGACAAAGATGGCAACAATGCACTAACAGGATATCTGTAAATCGATACTAAAAATTATTTTTTAGAAACGCGTTTACGTTCATTTTCA